>JAKAHZ010000042.1 GCA_021814615.1 Nitrospirota bacterium
TTCCGATGTGATCGCCGCAATTTCGATCAGGCCGTTCATCTCCACAAACCCGCTGAGCGCTTCCGCGGGAAGACCGCCGGCCAGCGACTGCACAGCGTGCGGCTCATCATCGCGCTCATGAAGATCGATGTCGAACACACCCCTTCCGCGGCGGTCGAAAAGGTCGATATCGTCGATAGCAAGGGTCTTCACGAGCGGCTCCAGGAGGTTCCGCAGCGCGTTCCGGTCGCCTCCCAGTTCGGTGGTGATATACAGGTATTCCTTCAGCGTCCGGTTGGCCTGGAACAGGCTGACCAGCCGTTTCATTTCCTGCCGCGTGGCGGACAGGCCGTTGTTCGTGAGCTCGGCGGTCCGCTCCAGCCGTTCTCCGTGCTGCTGCCGAAGGCTGCTGAACGCGATCTGGTAGACCACCAGCAACCCCGCGGCCATCAGCACGAAGACGGGCACGAACAGCACCTGGATCTTGACGGCATATTTCAGGTCCTTGAAATTCATCGCTACCGCACCTGGATCATGCCGTACGTTCGCATCCTTTCCTTCGCCTTGGGGCTGGTCCGCAAATACTCGATGAACGTCACGGCCTTTCCCGCAGCCTCGCCCTTGGTCGCGACCGCCAGAGAACCAAAGAGGGGATAGCGTCCGGCCTCCATGTTCTCGGTCGTCGGAAGATATCCGTCGATCGCCAGGACCTTGACGACATCCCCGGTTTCCCGCACGCTCGTCATTTCGAGATGGCCGATCGCCTGCGGGAAATCCGCCACGGTCGCGGACATCTCCGCCTGCGCTTTGATATCCACCCGCTTCCGCACGAAACGAGCCGGATCGCCGAGGAGCTTCTTCCAGTTCGGCCCGAAATCCGGACAGTGAAGCTGCGTCAGCACCGTGATCGGCTCCCTTCTGCCGCCCACGCTCTTCCAGTTCGTGGTTTTCCCGGAGAAGATATCCCGCACCTGTCGCAGCGTCAATCCGTTCACGGGATTCCTCTTGTTCACGACGATCGCCAGCGGCTCGCGGGCAAAGGGATACACCTTGAGGTTCTTTGCCTCCAGCTCGGCGGCGTCCATATCGCAGCAGATGAGCCCCACGTCATGATCGGGCCGCCCCCGCCGCGCATGGAGCATGCCCTTGGCGCAGCCTTTTCCCACGATGGCAAGCTCGGGGATCAAATCCAGCGACAGTCCCGTATCACGCTCGAAATCCGCCTTGATGTCGTTCGTGATGACCCACACGGAATGGTCGCCGGTCGCCACGAGGTCGTACTCCTTTGCCGCAAGTCCCGCTCCTGCCGGCAGGAACAGGGAGATGATCAGGATCGATCCGAATGCAGACTTCATATCCCGCCCTCCTTCCTGGCCCGTCATTATCCCTCGCTGTTTCCCCCGCTCACAACGTAAAGTTCTGTGTTGACATGATCGCAATCGCGGGTTTGCTGCCGGATTCTCTGAAAAACGTATGTTCCGCGGATTGCGCCGCCTATTGAGAGCGCTTGCGCCCGAAAACGCCCGAGGAACAACTTCCGGATCGTGGGCGCTCACAGCGGTGAAAATGCATTGGAGGGGCTGGAAACGGCGGCAACGTCTTCACTGCCGGAGGAGAGAGCGTTTTTGATCTGAACAGCGGTTGAGAACAGGGGGTATTTCAGCCTGGTTAAGGATGGGGTGATATGTCGTGCCGACGGGATGCCGGTTCGGCTTGCGTCACGTGGGCGGGGGAGCGGCCGGGAGTGCTCCCGGAGTTCAGCGCATACTGCGTCAGGCTTCGTCTCCGCGCTCTGCGTCCCCGGCTTCCATCGCACTTGCACGGGCCAGGCGCTTCCGGAATGCGATCACGAACCGCGCTCCGAGGATCGTGAGGGACATGATGACCGCCGCCGCGCAAAGCAGGCCGGCGATCATGCCGGCAAGAACGAGCATCCGGTGAGCGAGGTCCGGGTTGCCGTTCTTCGAGAGGGTGGAAAGAGACGCCTTGACCGCTGCGATGCCGCCGGCGATGCTTCCGGTGAACAGCCCCAGGATCGCGAACGCGACAAACCCCGCAAGGGCTACCCATCCGCACCGCCCGATCTTTTCCTGTTCCTCAGCCATGGCGCCGTTCCTCCTTCCGATATCATCCGCTCACTACATCTTGTATTGGCCCTTGATGAGCATCACCGCGGCCTCTTCGGACATCTCGCCCTTCGAAACCTTCACCGCCAGGGACTGGACCCATTCCGTCATGGGCGTGGATCCCGACGGACCGTACTTGACCTGATCTACCATGATGCCCGCCTGCTGGGTCGTGATACGACTCCGGTTGATCAGATCGTTGATCTTCGCATAATAGGCCGCGCGTTCGGTTTCCGACGCCTGCTGCAGCCGTTTGTTGACGATCTCGATATCCTCATAGATCTTCTTTCTCTTCTCCTCAGCCTCCCGCGCGCGCTCTTCCTCCTTCTTCATCAGGGCCTCCTCCAGGGCAACGAGCTTGCCGTCCTGGAAATCCCTGATCACCGTTGACGGGATGATGATGCCGATCGTTTCCGCGTTGTTTCCCACAGGCAGGGACGTGGAAATGCCGATGACCTTGCCCGTGTTGTTCAAGCCCGGCCCCCCGCTGTTGCCCAGGTTGATGGCGGGATCGGTCTGGATATAGCGGACACCGTCGCGGTCCTGGTTGCAATGACTGATCATGCCTTTCGTCACGAAGTATTCCATGCCGAGCGGCGCTCCGAGCACGCGTATTTCGCTTCCTTCCCGGCATTCATCCTCGCCCGCCATGGCGAGGAAGGAATCATAGGTTCCGTCGATCCGGAGGATTGCGATATCCAGGATCCGGTTCCCCGTTTTCACGATCGTTGCTCTTTTGAGGACGCCCGAGTAGAGCCGCACATCGATATCCTTGTCCTTGGGCGCGAGATGGGCATTCGTCACGATCAGCCCGTCCCGGGAGATCAGGAAACCGGACCCCGCGCCGTCAGGGGTCCGGACGACGACGATGGACTTCTTGGCCGCCTCGACGATGTCCGTCCACTTGGCAGGGCCCGAAGGCCGGGCCAGCATGAAGGCGACAACAGCGAGAGCAATGACCACAGCAAGGGAAGCAAGGACCTTCCAGCCCATGAGACGCTGCAGGAGGCTCTGCTCCTGAGCCGGCTCCAGTCCCCACTGCTGCGGCTGGTCAAAGGACGGGGCCAGCCTGTCGGCCCGGGCCTTGATGTTCTCGGCGCGGTACTTGGCGTCCCTGACCCGGTGACCGTTCGCAGATGTGGCGATGATATCCCGGTAGAGGATGAGGGCTTCTTCGGTCTTTCCGTCCTTTTCCAGGGCGACCGCCTGCATCCAGATGTTCTCGATCGCCTTGCTCTTCGCCTCTTCCCGGGCGGCCTCGGATGACGGATCGCCCTTCAGGTTCTCCGCCGCCTTCTTGTGCGACAGTAAATGGGCCACGATCTTGTCCGGGGTATCCTGCTGTTGCCCTTGCGCTGGAGCGGTGACGTTCTGCTGCAACAGCTGGTTCTGGCTTGCGATGGCCATAAGCACTCCGGCGTTCTCCGCCTCGGGCGTGCCCGGAAAACGCTCGACAAGCCGCCGGTAGGCTTCGATCGCCTTCATTTCGTTGCCTTTCGCGTGCTCGGCGATAGCTTCATCCCAGGCCTTGGCGATCTCCCCCGTTTTCAACATCTCGGCCAGCGCGTTCTTCCCCTCGGCACTGTCGGGAAAATCCGCGATGATCCTCTGGTAGAGCGTCATCGCCTCGGCGGGAATGCACTGCGAGCGGGCGTTCAGCGCCGCCGTGAGCAGCACGCCGACCTTCTCCTTCTGGATGCCGGCAACCAGCGTCTTGGCAAGTTCCGCCTTGGGGCTGCTCTCGAACCGTTCGATGAGGCGCTGATACAGCTTCAAGGCGCCCGTGATGTCGCCGCGCTGGTGGAGTTCCGTGGCCAGGGTGAAGGCCTCCTCAGCCCCCGAGCGCCCTGACAGCCCTGACTTCGGAGTTCCCGCGTTGTTTCCCGTCTGTTTTGTCATAATCCACAGTCCTTTGCGCCCGTCCTGCCGCTCCGCCTATTTTCTGCGCGAGCAATAATAGTTCGTGAGGATGTCCATGGTGAGAGACGACGATGCCTGCCACATCAGGGGCACTTTCGGCTTTTCCCAGAGCAGCTCAACGCATTGCCGTTCCGGGGAACGGGTTTCGATCGTGCGGTAGTACATCGTATGGTTGTCGTAGATCTTCAGCTTGCGTGCCGAACAATGGAGATCGATCATCTCGAAGATGCCTTCCCCGCCCACCGTTTCCTCGGACCGCTCCCGCGCCCGCTCCACCCTGTAGGATACGCTCACCGCGGAACCCTGGTATTCGCCGAAGGACGAGAAAAAGGCGGTCTCGATCACCCGCTCGGGAATGAGCGTGTATCCCCGTTCCCGGTAGTTCACCTTCGTCGTCGCAGGCGACTGGATATAGACAAGAAACCGCACGCGGTCGTCGCCGATCGCCCGGTACGTCGTGGCGCCCCAGATCGACCCGAGTTCCGTTGCGCCGAGGAAAGAATACTTCTGCGTCTTTTCCACGATGGGCGCAGGCTCTTCCTTCGCCTCGATGACCAGGCCGCAGTCCTCGTCCTTGCAATCCTCGACAGCCGCTGGTGGCTCATCGATTTTCTTGGGGAAACAGGTCTTGTACAGGACCTCGTCGCTCTTCGGAGCTGCCGCGACGGGGCTGCTGTTCCCGAAGAGCACGGCCGCCGCCAGCAGGGCAATCGTCGCGGCGCGCATCGACGTCTGTCGGTCGTTATTTGGGCGCATACGCCCTCTGCAGCGCGTGAATGGATGCCGCGCCGTTCTTCGCCGTCCCCGTCATTTCATTGCCGATAATATAGACATCCTGCTGATCATACAACCCCGTTTGTCCCTGTCGCTCCAGGAACGCGTAATCTTCGAAACGTACATGGTTCCCCACATAGGTTCCCCGGATCGCCAGCCGGTAGCGGGGATTCTCGGAGACCCAATCCATGTACCCCGTCATTTTCCCGTCGGCGGCGCGCTCAATCACCATCTCGAAGGGATAATTTCTCCCTTGAAACGCCATCTCTCCCTGCCAACTTCCCGGCTGGAGCACATAATGTTCATCCAGTTTCCAGTCCACGGCGAGCCAGACAACGACTGCGCAGACCAGCGCTCCCAGGAGCACCAGGGCCGGCATCCACCTCCGGAATCCTCCCTCCTGCTGTTCGGGCCGGAGGGAAAACGGCGTGCCGCAACGCGGACACGTGGCGATCGCACCGCTCCCGGGAATCTTCAGCGATCCCAGATCACGGGAGAGTTTGCAGTGAGGACAGACAATGATCATAGGCGGATACGGTCGGGGAAGAATCCGACGGTCTTCCCCTCAATAGGAAAGAAGATATAGAAAACGGCGCTTCCCGTCAATAGGTGAGATGGCCGATTTCCTCGGAACGCGGGGCAGGAGATCCCTGTCGGGAATACACGATCCCGCAGGGTTACCATCCCCTCCCTGTGCGGGACGGTTCGATGAGGGAAAAGGAATACTCACCCGCAGATCCTGTTTCGAGTTTCAAATCTCCGGGCTTCCCTTCGGTGACCGGTCCGCTCTCCGAAAGAGCGCAGTTTCCCAGATACAGATTCCCCTCCGCGGCAGCCGGCAGGAAATTCATCGCATAGCCGACAGCGAGGCGCCATTTGATCTGTCCGGTCGCGGCATCCAGCGCGTAGAGATGTCCGTCCTGACTCGCCATATGCACATTGCCGGAGAAGATCACCGGCGTGGTGATAATGCCGCCCTCCGCCCTCGCGTGCCAGCGCTCGCCGCCGGTCCGCACATCGACGGCATACATGGTTCCGGTGTCGTCGCCGAAGAACGCGACGTCGCCGAGCGCTGCGGGGGAGAATCCCGGGGACGCCTTGGCGGGAAAAACCCATTCCATCTGACCGGTATCCGCGTGGACCGCCGTCAGGCTGCCGTCGCCGTCGACGAACAGTACCGAGCGCTCGACGATCACGGGCGCCGAACGTACCGGCCCCTTTGCCGCGTAGCGCCACCGCTCCTTCCCGCTTCCCGCGGCAAGCGCATACAGCAATCCGTCGTCGCTGCCGACATACACCGTGTCTCCCGCCGCTGCCGGGGCGGACAACACGGGTTTTCCCGTCTTGAATTTCCAGCGTTCCTCCCGCGCTTCGACATCGAGCGCATAGACGAATCCCGAGTTCGATCCGAAAAAAACGAGCTCGCCCTGCATGACCGGGGCTCCGGAGATCGGCGCCTTGGTCAAGGAAAGGAAGGTTTTGCCGGTCTGGTAACGCCAAAGCGCCATGCCCGAGACGCGGTCCAGAGCGAAGAACATGCCCGCCGTCGTTCCCACATACACGATGCCATCCGTGACCAGAGGGCTGGCCGACACGAACTGTTCGGAGAAAGTCCACCGGATCCTGCCGGTCGCCCGGTCAAGAACGTTCAACACCCCGGCGGTATCCACAAAATAGACAGCGTCGGCGTCCGCAATCTGGCAGGTGCTCACTCCCTCGCGCAGCTTCACGTTCCACTGGACCGCGCCGGGACGGGTAAATCCCCAGGCCTGCAGCACCCCGGTGTGCGCAGCATCGGCCTGGCACATGTAAACGTTCCGCGGCGCGGCAACGGGCCGCTGTTTCGTGCAGCCTCCCGCAAGAACCAGAACGCACAGCAGCCACGCGGCCAGCAGCAGCACGGTGCTCTTCATGCAACCCCTCTTCTGATCTTCATGCATACACGCACCCTTCCCCGCAGCAGTCGATCTTCGCAACGTAGGATAATATATACGCGCCGGTGAGTCAATGACCTGTTTTTTTGTTCAGATCGCAGAAGAATGCACTGTGTTGTAGAGCGGCTTCATTGCGAAACGAAAAGGCAGGGAGTCTGTTTCAGCGTCCGGCAGGGTTCTCGTTTTCCTTGATCACCTGTGGATAGAGTTTCTTTGCGCAGTCCATACACAAGCCGTGGCTGAATTCCGCATCCGTATGATCGCGGATGTAGACCTCCAGCTGGTGCCATGCGCCCTGGTCGTCGCGGATCTTCTTGCACGATGCGCAGATGGGCAGGACCCCGTGCAGGGTCTTGATCTCGGCCAGGGCCTTCTGCAGCTCGGCGATCAGCTTCTCGCGCTCCCGCTCGGCAAGCTTGCGCTCCGTGATATCACGGACGATGCTGAAGAGGGCCTTCTCGCCGTCGTAGTCGATGATCCGCGCATTGATCTCCACCGGCATGATCGTGCCGTCCTTGCTCAGGTTGGCCGATTCGAAGATCAGCCGGCCCTGTCCCTTCAACTGCGATATTCGTTCTCCGACCTTTGCGGCAAAATTCGGGGGATCGAGCTGCGACAGATGCATCGCCAGGAACTCTTCCCGCGTATATCCCAGGCGTTCATGAGCGGTCCGGTTGGCATCGATGAACTTTCCCTGCAGATCGAGAATGAAGATGGCGTCGATGGCGGAGTCGTAGAGCATACGATACTTCTTCTCGCTGGCTTCGAGAGCGAGATCCGCCCGTTTCCGCTCCGTGATGTCGATCCCGATGATCGCCAGCGCGATCACCGCACCCCCTGTGTCGAAGACGGGATAAACGGAATTATCGATAATCCTTCCCAGCCGCTCGTCCTCGAACCGGTGCGGCTGACCGGTCGAGAACACCCTGTCATAGTGGTCCCGTCGGCGCGCCGCCACGCCGGGAGGCAGCAGGTCGTACACCGGACGTCCGATGATCTCCGAATGAGCGCTGCCGAGCCGCCGCGCAACCGTCTCGTTTGCCGCCAGGATCCTCCCGTTTCGGTCGATGAGAAACGCTGACTCGGTGACTGCGTTCAGGAAGGACCGCAGCACCGCTTCGTTCTCGCGAAGCGCGGTTTCGATCTGTCGCCGTTCCGTGATGTCCCTCGCCGCCGCATAGATCAGCGTTCCGGATGGCGCGGATCGCCATTCAATCCAGCGATAGGTGCCGTCCCGGTGCCGGTAACGGTTGACGAAATTGATGACTTGCCGCTGTGCGGCGAGAGTCGCAATGGCATCGAGCGTGGCCGCCCTGTCGTCGGGGTGGACGAAATCCAGGATTTTCCCGGCCATGAGCTCGTCGAGGGAAAAACCGAGGGTCCGTTCCCATGCCGGATTCAGGCGGTGAAACCGGCCGTCCGTGTCCGCAATGCAGAGCAGGTCGACAGCCACGTCGAAAAACGCGTTCAGTTCGGCCGTGGAACGCCGGAGTGCCTCCTCGGATTCCCGAAGCAGGGCCATTGCCCGCGTCAATTCCCGGTTCAACCGGAGAACTGACAGGTACCGCCACCCCGCCATGAGGCCGACCATGACGAGCAGCAGTGCCGATCCGGCGCCGACAATCCGCTGTGGCGTCCAATAGACGGCCTGCGTGCCGTACCATTTGGCATACACCTTCTGATACGCGGGGGTCCCTACATATTCGTTGATCGAGACGTTCAGGCGGTCGATCAGCGCCCGGTGGTCTTTCCGCGCGGCAATCGCCCGCTGGATCTCGGCGATGGGCTTGTCGACAACCTTGATACGGTCTTCCACGCCGCTTTCGCGCGCCAGTTGCCAGAGTGTGGGCGCGGGGCAGGCAAAGGACTCGATCTTGCCCGCCAGGAGGTCGAAGAGCCCTTGGGCAAAACCCTCATAGGAAACGAGATGCAACGAGGAGCGGCTGTGCAGCTTCTCAAACGCCACACTGCCCCGGATGACGCCGACGGTGTGCACACCGGGGGTCGTTTCAATGCCCGCATGTTCGGCGCGGACAAAGAAGGATATAGGAAAGGCGTCGATGAGTGCGGAGAAGACCAGGTCCTTTTCCCGGTCCCTGCCCACGCCCATTCCCGGCGAAACGTCCGCCTTGCCGCTCTTCAGCAGTTCAATGATATCGTCCCATCCGTCCTCGAACAGATATTCGACATCCAGGCCCGCTCGCGCGGCAACGGCATTCATGACGTCAACGGCGAAGCCTGCGGCCTTGCCGTTCTGATCGCGGAAGTAGGTGGGAGGAGAATCGGGCGGGATGACGGCAATGACCCTGGCGGGCAAGAAGGATTCTTTCCCGGGATCGGCTGCCGCGGGTGCAGGTGTGAGCATCACTGCCGACAGCAGCATTGCTCTGATGACGTTGGAAATGCTGTTCCTCAACATGGGGAAATGAGGACCACTGCCGGAGAATTGAACGAGATTGTCGGAGTGCTTCTTCTAGTATAACAGAAAAGCGCACATGTGTGGCGGAAGCGCTCGTGCGGGAGCTGGTTTGGCTGGAGGGACGACCGGAGGCGGTTCTTTTCCCCATCATAGCAGATCGGCAGCACGATGGTTTCAAGGGTCAGCCTGCGTCTTCGTCTTCTCTAACCACCTGGGGATAGAGTTTCTTCATACATTCCGCACAGAGGCCATGAGTGAACTCCGCGTCCGTATGGTCGCGAATATAGATCTCCAACTGGTGCCACGAGCCCTTGTCGTCGCGAATCTTCTTGCACGACGCGCAGATGGGCAGGATGCCGTGCAGGGTCTTGATCGTGCCGACGGCTTCCTGCAGCTCCCGATTCACCTTTGCGAGAGACCGGTTCCGCCACACGATCATAGCGGTGACAAAAACGAAGACCGATGCGAGAGCGATGAAAGCAACCGCGATTCTGCGCGGGGTCCAGAAAGGCTTTGGCTTTCCGTACCATTTCTCGTAAGACCGCTGATACGCGGGGCCACCGACGACCTCCGCCACAGCCTTGTTCAGCCGGTCCCGGAGTTCGGGATTGCCCTTCCGGACGGCGATCGCCCGCCGGACCTCGAGGATGGGCGTTCCCGCAACCATGATCCGGTCCTCCACGCCCGATTCCCTGGCCAGTCGTGTGATGATGGGAACGGGACCGGCAAATGCATCCACCTGGCCCGCGAGCAGATCGAAGAGTCCCTCGCCGAAGGCCCGGTATTCAACGAGACGCAGGTCCGGCTGTTTTTCCGCCAGATATTCTGCGGCGACGCTGTGACCGATCACGCCGACGGTATGTCCCGCAGGTTTCCAGCCGAGGCGATCGATGGTCGCTCGGACGAAAAACACAGCCTGCGCGATCTCGATGGGTTCGGTGAAATCCAGATGTTTCTGCTGGCGGTCTTTGCTGACGGCCATGCCGGGAGAGATATCCGCCGCTCCCTGCTCGATCCGCTTGATGATCTCCGCCCATCCCGGCACGAATTCATACCGGAGCTGCAAGCCGGCGCGCTCCGCGACGAGGCCCATGACCTCGACGGCAAACCCCGACGGCTTTCCCGTGGCTTTGTCCTGGAAAAAGGAGGGCTGGCCGTCAGGCGGAATGACGGCAACGAGCACCGTCCCCTTCTCCGGACCTTTTGCGTCGCCGGCCAGTGCCGGGGAAGACAGCGAAAAAAGCGAGAAGGGCAACAGGAGAAGGAACAGAAAGTCGCAGGCTTTGATCATGCGGGAAAGGGGAAACATGTTTTATTATATCAGGAACGGCGCAGAGGAACTGCTATCGTTTCAGCATCTCCTCGATCGTGATCCTGACGGAATCGCAAAGCGAAGGAATGTCGTAGCCGCCTTCGAGCACGAAGATCATGGGAACGCCGGCGCTGTCCAGGATGCTCCGCACCATGCCGCGGATGCCTTCGTCGGTCACCCGGATGTTGGCATGGGGATCCCTGGCGTGAATGTCGTACCCCGCGGAGACGAGCACGAGATCGGGACGGAACCGGCTAACCAGGCCGGGAAGGATGTCCTGATACACGGCGAGATACTCGCGGTTCCCCGAGCCCGCGGCGATCGGGACATTGTAGGTGTACCCCTCGCCCCGTCCCGTGCCCTGCTCGCTGTCCTTGCCCGTCTCGGGATAATAGGGATGCTGGTGCGTGCTGAAGTAGAAGACCGAATCATCGGCTTCGAAGATATGCTGGGTGCCGTTGCCGTGGTGCGCGTCGAAATCCACGATGAACACCCTGCCGAAGCCCGCGCTCTGCGCGTACCGCGCCCCGACGGCCACGTTGTTGAAGAGGCAGAAACCCATGGCTTCGGCGGCTTCCGCATGGTGGCCCGGGGGCCGCACCGCGCAGAAGACCCGTCGCACTCCCGCATGCCGGCACCGGTCGACGGCTTCCATGACCGCGCCGGCGGCATGGAGCGCGGCCTCGAAGCTTTCCGCGGACGTGAAGGTGTCGGGATCCACGGTCCCGGCGCCCAGGATCCGCATGCGCTCGATGTGTTCCTGCGTGTGGACGCGCCTGAGCTCGGCGTGTTCGGCCCTGCGGGGAGGGAGCAGCACCAGCCGCTCCCAGAGGCCCGAGGCTTTCAGGCTGACGACGATATTGATAAGGCGGTCAGGCGAGTCCGGATGCCAGGAAGGAGGAGCATGGCGGAGGCAGAAGTCGTCGAAAGCGAAGCCCGCGGCAGTCATGAGGATAGTATATCGGAAGCGCGAAAAACATCAAGCGTCGGCAAGGGAGGCCAGGTCCGATCCGCGTTCCATCCCCTCTTCCGCGAACCGGAGCAGCCGTTCGTAATCCGGCGGGGTGTCCATATCGAGAACCGCGCCTTCGTCATCCACCACGATCATCCGGATCTGGCCGGCATGGCGGTCGATCACGTCGCGCAACGTATAGCCGTCGAGCGTCTCGTCGATCACGGGCCGGGGAAAAAGCGTGGGATGGCCCCGTCTGCCCTTGTGCAGGAGGAGGATAATGCGCCGGGGGCTGAAGATGTGCTCGTGAAGGAGGTCGGCGATCGACGACGGCTGGACGAGCGGATGGTCGGCAGGCAGCACGACCACGCCCGTGACTCCCCCGCCCAAAGCGCGGAGTCCGGTTCGCACCGACCCTGCCATATCGCTCATCGGGTTCCGGTTGCGGACGATCCGGACCGGCAAGCCGTTGAGCGCCTCGGCGACGTCATCGCCCTCCGCGCTGACCACGGCGACGATATCGGCGATCCCGGCTGCAACGAGGGTCTCGGCGCAGCACCTAACAGCGGGCTTTCCCTTCACCGGCAGCAGCTGCTTGAGCCTGCCCATTCTGCGGGAAGCCCCCGCCGCAAGAAGAATCCCTGAAACCCTGGTTGACATTCGCTCTCCTGTGCTGGATGATCTGCGCCACGATGCTGACCGCAATTTCCTCGGGCGTGACCGATCCGATCGGCAGGCCTATGGGGATGATGACCCGCCCGATCGCTTCCTTCGAAAAACCCGCATCCCGCAGGGCATTCATGAGAAGCCCTTTCTTGCGCCTGCTGCCCATGAGCCCCACATAGCCCGCATCGGTCCGGAGCGCCGCGGTAACGGCGTCGAGATCGTGATTATGGCCGCGCGTGGCCACGACAATGCAGGTGCCCCGGTCCACGGGAACGCGGGAAAAGACCGAGGGGAAATCGCTGACCACGATCTCGTGCGCGTCGGGCACGCTGTCCCGGTTCGCATGCTCCGGCCGGTCGTCGGTCACGATCACGCGGAAGCCCGAGAACCGGGCGAGCGTGGCGAGGGCCTTGCCCACATGGCCGGCGCCCAGGATGACCAGGCGCGGATCGGCAAAGGCCGGCTCGATGAACACGAGCAGGTTCCCGCCGCAGACAAGCCCGCCCGCCTTTTCGGTGAGCTCGAAGGGCACGGTCCGGGGCTTGCCGTCCTGCAAGGCCATCTTCGCGTGCTGGATCACCTCGGCCTCAATGCACCCCCCGCCCAGGGTGCCCAGAGTCGTGCCGTCGTCGCGCACCAACATCTTGGCGCCCTGCTTTTGCGGCGAGGAACCCTTGCTCTCCACGATCGTGGCCAGGGCCGACGAGCGGCCGAGGGTCTTGAGCCTCACGATTTCTTCGTAGATTTCCAAAGCACTCCCTCCAAACCAAAATGCTTTACCACGGAGTCACGGAGAACTGCAGTCATTCTGTTCCTCGTTATTCAGTTGTGACCTCAGTGTCCTCTGTTGTAATAGAGATGCTAGTTTGTTTGCCTAGTTCCGTTCTCCAACGCATCCTGCCACAGAGTTCTCAGAGACCACAGTGAAAGACAAACCTCGTCAGTATTCTTTTCTCGGCGTTCTCTGCGTCCTCTGCGGTAAGGAAATTGACACGCTTGGTTTTCTCCAATTCTGATCTCAGTCGTTCCTCAGTGACCTCTGTGTCCTCTGTGGCGATAACGTTCTTGTTTTCTTACTTCGCCATCGCCGCCTTGACCGTCTCCGGCGTCATGGGCAGGTTCCAGAGCCTGACCCCCGTCGCCTTGAACACCGCATTCGCCACCGCCGGCGCCGTGGGCGGCACGCCGGGCTCGCCGATGCCGCCCAGCTTGTCGCCGCTCGCCACGATATCCACGTCGATCTCCGGGATTTCCTCCATACGCAGGAGCTCGTAATCGCCGAAATTCTGCGATTTCACGCCGCCCTTCGCGAACTCCATCTTCTCCTTCAAGGCGGCGGAGAGGCCCATGATGATGCCGCTCTCCATCTGCGCCTTCACCGTGTCGGGATTGATGACCGATCCGCAGTCCACGGCCGTGGAGATCCGGTGCACCGTGATCCTGCCCGTGGCCTTGTCCACCGACGCCTCGGCGACATGGGCAACGTAGCTGTCAAAGGAGAGATGGTAGGCAATGCCCATGGCCTGGCCCAGCTTCGGCGGCTTGCCCCACCCGGCCTTCTTCGCCGCGGTCTCGAGCACGCGGCGGGCGCGCGGATGGTCCTTGAGATGAGCGAGCCGGAACTCGAGAGGATCCTTGCCCGCCGCGGCGGCAAGCTCGTCCACGAAGGATTCGATGATGAACCCGTTGTGCGACGCGCCCACGGAGCGCCAGAATCCCACGGGCACCGGCAGGTCTATGCGCACATACTCCGCGCGGAAGTTCGGCACATCGTACTCGAAGTCGGGCAATCCTTCCACCGCCGCGTTGTCGATACCGTTCTTCATGGTGCCGGGGAAGACGCGCGCGAAGATGGAGGGGCAGACGATCTTGTGATTCCAGGCAACGATCCTGCCCTTTGCGTCCAGGCCCGCCTCGATCCTCGTGTAGTTCGCCGGCCGGTAATAATCGTGCTGCAGATCCTCCTCGCGCGTCCAGATGAGCTTCACCGGCCTGCCGGCCGCCTTGGAGAGCGATACCGCTTCCTCGACGAAATCCTGCTCAAAGCGCCTGCCGAACCCGCCGCCCAGGAAAGTGGTGTGCACGAAGACCTGCTCGGGCGTGAGGCCCGTGATCTTCGCTGCCGTGGTTTGCACGCCGCCCTGGTTCTGCGTCGGCGCCCAGACCTCGCATTTGTCCGCGGCGACCGAGGCTGTGCAGTTCATGGGCTCCATGGTTGCATGGGACAGGTAGGGAAGGAGATAGAAAGACTGGATCTTCTTTGCCGCAGTTCCGAGCGCAGCTGTTGCATCGCCTTTGCTTGCCGCGACGATCCCCGTGTCGTTCGCCTTGGCGACCAGGTCCCCTTCGATCGTGGCCGTGCTCAAGGCAGCCATGGCGGGATTCTGCCAGGCGATGTTGAGTGCCGCCTTGCCCTTCCATGCAGCGTCGATGGAATCGGCGCAGATCGCGATGCCCCGGGAGATCTCCGTCACCAGCCGGACGCCCGGCACCTTCTCCGCGGCCGCCTTGTCGAAGGAAGCGGCGGTTGCGCCGTACTGGGGCGGCCTGCTCACGGTGGCGTAGAGCATATTCGGCACGAAGGTGTCGATGCCGAAATTCGCCTTGCCCATGGACTTGTCCGGCACATCGAGCCGGGCCATGTCCTTGCCGATGTACCGGAGCTGGTTCGGTTTCTTGAGCTGCGGGTTCTGCGGCACTTCGAGCTTCGCGGCCTCGGCGACGAGCTTGCCGTAGCTCAGGCCCTTGCCGGTCTTCACGTTCCTGACCGTGCCGTTCGAGGCAAGGCAGTCCTTGGTCGAGATCTGCATGTTCCGCGCTGCGGCGATCACGAGCATCTCGCGCGCAGCAGCCCCGGCCTTCCGGAGCGCGTCATGCATGTGCCGGATGCTGGTGCTTCCACCGGTGGACTGCATGCCCCAGACCGGGTCCTTGTACTCCGCTCCCGCGGGCGCCGGAGCGATGCGCACCTGCTTCCAGTCCGCTTCGAGCTCGTCGGCGATGATCATGGGCAGGGAGGTGTACACGCCCTGGCCCATCTCGGATTTGTTCACGATCACGGTGACCGATTCGTCGGCGCCGATCAGGAGATAGGCGTTCGGGTGGAAGGATGCCTGTTCCGCTTCGGCAAGGGACAACAGCCGGATGCCGCCGGGCGTGACCGCAGCCGCGATGGTCAGGCCCGCGCCGGCCAGGGAGGTCTTCAGGAATTCGCGCCGGGTAAGGTTCTTCATGGCCGTTTGCCCTCCTTCGCCGCGGTCTTGATCGCCTTCAGGATGCGCGGATAGGTTCCGCAGCGGCAGATATTCCCGTTCATCGTGGACTTGATTTTGCTCTCCGGGGGATTGGGATCCGAGGCCAGGAGCGCCGCTGCTTCCATGATCTGGCCCGACTGGCAGTAGCCGCATTGCGGCACCTGCTCCTTGATCCAGGCCTTGACCACGGGATGGGTCTCGCCCAGGCCTTCGATGGTCGTGATCTTCCTGCCCGCCGCGCTGGAGACCGGCGTCTGGCAGGAGCGCACTGCCTTGCCGTCCAGGTGCACGGTGCAGGACCCGCAGGCGCCGATGCCGCAGCCGAACTTGGTGCCCGTGAGCTTCAGGTGCTCGCGGATCACCCAGAGCAGCGGCACATCCGGTCCCACATCCACTTGATAGGCTTTGCCGTTGATGTCGAGCGAGATCATACCTGCCTCCTTTGGGAAAAAATGCAATAGACTGTTCTGTAAAAAGAAGCGCGAAGAGACGACTCTCAAAGTTAAACAGACGGGAAGGTCAAAGTCAAGGAAGCGGGCTTTTTGCTGAACAATAAACCAGGTGAGGCCTGACGCTCTTTGTCATTCTGAGCATAGCGAAGAATCTCGACTTTCCCCAAGACTTGAGATCCTTCCCTTCATTCAAGATGACACCTTGTTGTCAGCGGCTTTGTGAGAGGCAGTTCTCCGTGACTCCGTGGTAAACAGGCAATGCTCACGACAGATGCCTGTCCACCCAGGCAACGAGATCGATCTTCTCCCGCGGCGCGCCGTCGATCCGGTCGACCTGCTGGCCGTTCTTGAAGAGGATGAAGGTCGGCGTAGCCATGACCGAGTAGCGCTGGGCAAGGCTGAACTCCGCCTGGATGTCCACCTTGAGCACCTTGAGCCTTCCTGCCCGCCACGCGGCAATGTCGTTCACCACCGGTTCCACCATCCTGCAGTACCCGCAGGTCACGCTCCAGAATTCCACGAACACCGCCTCGGGCCAGTCGCTCACTTCCCGGTCGAAGGATGCAGCGGTCGCGTTGACCGGACGGGTCGGGAAGGTGATGACGTTCCTGCACTGGCCGCAATGGGGATGGCCGGAAAGCTTCTCCTGGGGAACGCGGTTCAGGGTGCGGCAGGAAGGGCAGCGAAGGATCACGGATGAGGGCATACAACGACTCCATCAGGTTCTTTAGGAGCACGCTGAAAATATCGGTTGTCATTGCGAGGAGCGGTTTTGCGACGAAGCAATCTCGTAGTGCATTGAAAATCCTAGCTACGAGTTTGCTTCGCGGAGTCTATCCCCGTGAAAACGGGGACTCGCAAAGACAGGCATTCTTTTCAGTGACCCGCTAGATCATTGACTACATGTTCTTCCTTATTATATCGCAGTGATCGAGAGCCAAATACAGGATTTGCCACAGAGGACACAGAGGTCTCAGAGGAAGGCCTCTAGAAAAAGAGGCTTAAAAAAACCCGGCGCTTACTTCGCGACCCTTAACCGGATGATCGTGTAATAGCCCTTCGGATCTCCGGCGGAGAACATGCCCGGACCTTTTATATACTCTTCTTCGTGCTCGCCGATGACCTTGTATCCCTGTTGCGCGACATAGCTATGCAACCTTTCGATGGTTGGCCGTTCTTCGCTATACGGCCCCTTGTGCAGGATCTCGGCGACGTCGCCGTACGCCCAGGTTGCCAGCTCAACCGTATATCCGGGTTCGGCATCGATCGCGGGAAGCTGCGTCGTTGTTTCCGGCACGGGCAGAGCATAATAGCCGGTCCACGACGATTTGACGTTCATGTCGCCGACCCATCGCGCGCGGGGCGCAATCGCGTTTTTCGGCACACCGGGGATCTTGAAGTACGTCGAGAATAACAGCTTGAACGCTTTGCCGCCGACCGCGTTCGGGTCGCCTTTCGCGGTGACCACGAGCATCTTCTGGTCGGGCATCTTGGCGATGCGCGGGTCTTTCAGGAATTCATACGCAGCGACATCGGGGCCTTTGGGCATGAAGAAATACGCTGCAACAGCGGCAAGCACGACAGCGATTACGACGCCGATCACGATTTTTCTACGCATTGTGTCCTCCGAAGAAAAGAGGTTGTGGTCACTGCGTTATTTTCGGTTTTGCAGCAGTGATCCAACGACGTGCGGATTGCGAGCACAATGAAATAATCCCGCCACAATGATGTCGTCATTCTTTATAGTGAAGTAGATAGCGTAAGGGAATCTTCTGAGCAGACAGCGACTTCAGGTAAGAACCGAAGAGTGTATTTCATTTTCTCTTTTCGATTCTCGCACGAAGGTCATCGAGAGAGAGAAGGGTGCCCGGAACAGCCTCATACCGCTTAAGACGCGCATCAAGTTCTGCCTTATGACTTTCCGGCATGGGGATGGACGTTTCATCCGCAGAAATGCTGTCCCACAGATCTTCTACCAGCAATATCTTTTCAGGTACGCTCAATTTTGAGATTTCAGGAAGGTCTTTTACTCGCATGAGGCGCCTCCTCTATTCTTGTGTAATCCTATCATGTTGATGCTGAATTTACAATCGTCAGGGGAACAACGATCAATCCGATTTCACATCAGCTCATAGGCCGGCTAGAACGAAGTGAATCCCCCATATTGGCTACACGCGACGAGAGCCTCACTTGCACTGCGAATATTCCACGCCGTCGGCGACGACGATGGGGTAACCGTTGCTGTTCTTCTTCACCACCGTCCGCACCAGTTGCATCTGGCTGCTGCCTTCGGAGAGGTACAGCTCGCCCTTCACCACCTTCCACCTGCCGCCGCTTCCTGAGTCGTGCTGGCTCGCGTAACTGCCGTACTTGCCGCTCGACGAGCCTTCCGCCCGTCCGCCCGTGGTGTAGGTGCCGTTCTTGTTGAAGCGCACCCGTGTGGTATTCGAATATCCGGTGATCTTGTTGTACGAAAAGGAGCACCAGGTGCTCGACAAAAGCAGGTTGTTCGAAATGCCGCCTGCGTGGGCGGGGTAAACGACAAGAAGAAAAGCTGCGACGGCTAATATTGCGATCAATGGTTTCATACTAATCTCCCCGATGTATCTTTTCTTCGCAATGCGTAGGTCGGGTAGAACGAAGTGAAACCCGACACATTTGCTGCGCGACAAGAACCTGTCGGATTTCGCCTTGCTCTATCCGACCTACCAATACGCAACGTGCGATCTCGCAGGTTACGGCAGCGCCACATCCGTCAGCCGCAGCGGCAGCGTGACCACGGATTGCTGCGTCTTCAAGGACAGGCGAAGCCTCGCATCAACGGGCACTGCCTCGGGATAATTCAGCACTTTCAGGTTGTTCGATTTCATGCTGCCGCGGTTGTTGATCTTGGCGCCTGCTGCATCCACCACATCCATATCCACGAGGTTCTCCTGGGGATCGCTGATCTTGAACAGCAGATCATGTTCGCCGACCTGGAAGAATCCGCTGAAGAGCCCTTCGAACGCCGACATCATCGCCTCGGTCATGCCCTGCTTCTTGGCCGCTTCCTTCGCCTTTGCTTCTTCCTCTTTCTTGAGTGCATCGTATTCCTTCTTTGTCAGCACGGTCAGCACAATGCCCGCCCTGGCCAAGGCAGGATCATCCAGGGGCTTCCCCGCTTTCTTCGTGAAATCCTTGATCACCACCGTTGCAGCCGGGTCCTTGTCCGGCATGAACAGCAGCAGGTCCCCGGAGATCTCCTTCACCACCGACGCTTTCCGCGCCGGGTTCTTCAGCTTCAGCGTGACTTCGGGCTTTCTCCCCCGCCCGTCCGCGATGGTTTCGAAGGGAGCTTGTTTCTCGTCCTCGGACAGCAGGCTCCGTCCCGTATCGTCGGCAGCGCTGCGGACGACCGTCTTGATGCCCCGCACCGCGGCGGCATCGTCCCCGATCAGCCTCAGCTTGATCTCCAGGGAATTGAAGAACTCCCCGGTGGACCGCTGGTCCTTGACCTCGGCTACCGCTACCTTTATATCGGCGGCGTAGGCAGGCGCGGCGATCGCCAGCAGAACGGCTGTCAGCAACCGAATATACATGATCTTCTCCTTGGTTTGATCCGACCTCACCTCATTGTTCGCCGAGGATACTATAACGAAGATAAAAGCGCAAGGGGGTTTTAGGCGATTGTTCGATCTTCGGACGATAACAGCGCTTACTCGTACCGAAGCGCGTCGATGGGGTTCAGGAGCGAAGCCTTGTAGGCAGGATAGAAGCCGAAGAAGATGCCGACCACACCCGAGAAACCGAAGGCGAGGACGATGGAGAGCGGGGATACGACCGTTGGCCAGCCGGACATGGTTGAGATGACCACCGATGACGACACGCCGAGGATGATGCCGATCACGCCGCCCATGAGCGAGAGAGCCAGCGCCTCGATCAGGAACTGGAGGCGGATATCCCAGGTCTTGGCGCCGATGGCCATGCGGATGCCGATCTCCCGCGTCCGTTCCGTGACCGAGACGAGCATGATATTCATGATCCCGATGCCGCCCACGAGCAGCGACACCGACGCGATGGCGCCCAGAAGCAGCGTCATCACCTTGGACGACTGCTCGGCGGTCTGCATGATCTGGGTCAGGTTCCGCACCGTGAAATCGTTGTCCTGCTTCTGGCCGATGTGGTGCCGCTGCCGGAGCAGGTCGCCGATCTGGCGCTCCGCCGCGTTCAGGGCGTCGGTGCTCCTGGCCTTGACGAGGATGATGCGCACCATGCCGGGAAATTGTGCGCCGAAGAGCTTCTTCTGCGCCGTGGTGACGGGAATATAGACCGCGTCGTCCTGGTCCTGGCCCTGCGGCGACTGTCCTTTGCGCTCCAGCACGCCGATGACCTGGAAAGGAACATTCTTGATCCGGATCGACTGGCCCACGGGGTTCTGGTCGCCGAAAAGGTTGTCCACCACGGTCTGGCCCAGAAGCGCCACCTTCGTCGCGCTCTTCACGTCCTGGTCGGTGAAGTACCTGCCCGCAGCCAGCTGCCAGTCGCGGACCAGGAAGAAGCCCGGCGTGGTGCCCGTGACGCCGGTGGACCAGTTCATATGGCCGGCGACGAGCTGCGCCACGCCGCCGTGCGTCGGCGCGACCGCCTCCACCGCAGGGCATTCGCGCAGGATCGCCTCGGCGTCGCCCATGGAGAGCGTGGGCTGGGAGCCCATGCCCATCCGGACGCCGCCGGCCGTGGTCGTGCCGGGCAGGATGATCAGGAGGTTGCTGCCCATGCTCGAGATCTGTTCGGCGATGCGGGCCGATGCGCCCGAGCCCACGGCGATCATGGCGATTACCGCGCCCACGCCGATGATGATGCCCAGCATGGTCAAGGCCGACCGCATCTTGTTCACCCGCAGGGAGCGGAAGGCGATCCGTATGGTGGAAGGAAGGTTGATCATGCGACAAGCACCAAATCACAAATTCCAAATACCAAATAAACGTCAATTACCAAACGACAAGCTCCAAAGTTTCACACATCGAATTCATCAGGACAGGGCTTGAAGTTTGATGGATTCGTAAGAATTCAAAACCTGCCACAGAGGCACGGAGACACAGAGAAAAGCAATTTGAAAATACGACAATTTTCTCAGTGTCCTCAGTGTCTCCGTGGTAAAAATCGACTTTTTGCGACTTTGTCTAGTTTGTCGTGTGAAATTTCTTCTTTTATTTGTTATTTGAGTTTTGGTATTTGGAATTTATTTCTTCTCGTCGTTTACAATATGCCCGTCCTTGAACCGGATGATCCTCCGGCTGTACGCGGCGATATCCGGTTCGTGGGTCACCAGGATGATGGTAATGCCCGATTCATTGTTCAGCCGAACGAAGAGATTCATGATCTCCTCGCTGGTCTTGGTGTCGAGATTGCCCGTGGGTTCGTCGGCCAGGATGATCGGGGCCCGGTTCACCAGGGCGCGCGCGATGGCCACGCGCTGCTGCTGGCCGCCGGAGAGCTGGTTGGGATGGTTGTGTTCCCGCTGTTCCAGGCCCACTGCCTTCAGCGCCTCCCGCGCCCGGTCGTGCCGCTCCTTCGCGGCAAGCCCGTTATAGAGCATGGGAAGCTCCACGTTCTCGATCGCCGAGGTGCGGGAGAGCAGGTTGAATCCCTGGAACACGAAGCCGATCTTGCTGTTCCGGACCTCGGCCAGTTCGTCGCGCGCCAGGTCCTTGGTGTCGATGCCCTCGATGCGGTATACGCCGCCCGTAGGTTTGTCGAGGCAGCCCAGGATGTTCATGAACGTGGACTTGCCCGACCCCGACGGCCCCATGATGGCAACGAACTCGCCCTTTTCGATGGTCGTGCTCACGCCGCCCAGCGCACGCAGCTCCACGTCGCCGAAAGAGTAGATCTTGGTGATGTCCTGTGCTTCGATGAGAGACATGGTGAGAACCAGTTTGAAAGCGAACAGGCTTTCAGCCACAAGCGGATCGGCCAATAGACGCTGTTGTCGCTTCTTTGCCTGCGGCATGCAAGCTTTCAAACTTGTCAGCTTGTTCGCTTCTAGAACATTCTCGGGCCCGCCGGCCGGCCTGCATCCTGTCCTTTGCCCTTCTTGACCGCTTCGACGATCACGTCCTGGCCTTCCTTGACCTCGCCGGAAAGGACCTCGGTGTACGTGCCGTCGCTGATCCCGAGAGTCACCCCGGCGCGTTTCGATTTGCCGTTCTCCAGGACCCAGACCGCGGGACCCGACGGTCCCTTCTTCCCGCCGGCTGCCTGAGCGGGGGAAGCGGAGCCGGCCGGGCGCTCGGGCCTGAAGCGGAGCGCGGCATTCGGGATCCTGAGCACATTCTCCCGCATGTTTGTAATAACCGACACATTGGCCGTCATGCCGGGCATGAGCTTGAGATCGCGGTTCGACACCTGGATGACCACGTCGTAGGTCACCACGTTCTGGACCGTGATCGGCGCGCGGCGCACCTGCCAGACCTTGCCGTCGAAGGTCGTGTCGGGATAGGCGTCCACGGTGAACTCCACATCCTGCCCCACCTTCACCTTGCCGATGTCCGACTCCGCCACGTTCGTGTCGATCTGCATCTTCGTCAGGTCCTGGGCGATGGTGAAGAGCGTGGGGGTCTGAAAGCTCGCGGCCACGGTCTGGCCGATGTCCACGTTCCGCGAGATCACGACGCCGTCCACGGGCGAGTAGATCTTCGTGTAGCTCAGGTTCGTTGCCGCGGACTGGAGCGCCGCCCTTGCCTGGGCAAGCTGCGCCTTGGCGCTGTCGTTGGCCGTCACGGCTGAATCGTAGTCGTTCTTGGCCACGAGGTTCTTGGCATAGAGCGCCTTGTTCTGGTTCAGCACCCGTTCGGCGTCGCGCAGGCCCGCTTCGGCGCGGTCGGCGTTGGCCTGGGCCTGGGCAAGCTGCGTTTCGAAGAGCGTGGGATCGATGAGCGCGATGAGCTGTCCCTTCCGGACCGGGGAATTGAAATCGACGAAGATGCTCTTGATCGTGCCCGAGACCTGGGTGCCCACCTGCACGGTGGTGACGGGGTTGACCGTGCCCGTGGCGGTGACGGTCTCCTCGATGTCGCCCGTTGCAGCCTTTTCGGTCCGGTATTCGACGGTCGTATTCGAACAGCCGGCTGCGAGGAGCGCCAGAACGAGGAGTGCGGCCGCCGCGAAGAGCGGGCGGACCGGCGGGACCCTAGGGAAAAGAACATCTGTGCTCATGATCTTACTACGCTCCTTGTTCAATCAGGCCGCGGTTCGCTGCCCCTTGGGCTTGTGCCAGGAATGGCTCGAGAGCCAGTGCTGGAAGCGGTCCATATAAATGAACACCACCGGCGTCACGTAGAGGGTCAGCATCTGCGAGAAGAGCAGGCCGCCCACCACCGCCAGGCCCAGGGGACGCCGCGACTCGGCGCCTGCGCCGAAGCCCAGCGCGATCGGCAGGGTGCCCAGGAGCGCCGCCATGGTGGTCATCATGATCGGCCGGAACCGGATGATGCAGGCCTGGAAAATCGCCTCCTCCGGCTTCATCTGCCGGCTGCGCTGCGCCTCGAGCGCGAAGTCGATCATCATGATGCCGTTCTTCTTGACCAGGCCCACGAGCAGGATGATGCCCACGAAGGCGTAGACGTTCAGGTCCGACCCGAAGAGGAGGAGGGTCACGAGCGCCCCGAAGCCTGCAAAGGGCAGGGCCGAGAGGATCGTGAGCGGATGGATGAAACTCTCGTACAGGACGCCGAGGACGATGTAGATGACCAGGGTCGCCGCCAGGAGCAGCAGGCCCAGCCCCTGCATGGACGACTGGAAGGCCTGCGCCGTGCCCTGGAAGCTCGAGGTGATCGACGACGGCAGGGTCTGGCGCGCTACCTTGTTCACCGCGTCCACGGCAGTGCCGAGGGACACACCCGGCTTGGTGTTGAAGGACAGGGTCACCGCAGGCAACTGGCCCAGGTGGTTCACCGACAGCGGCCCCACGCTCTGGGAAAGTTTCGACACGCTCCGGAGCGGCACGAGCTGATTGCCCGACGACCGAATATAGAGCAGCGACAGGGCCGTGGGATCGCGCTGGAATTCGTCCTGCACCTGCATGATCACCTGGTACTGGTTGTTCGGCGCATAGATCGTCGAGACCTGCACGGCGCTGTAGGCCATGGAAAGCCCGCTCTCCAGCTTGTTTGCCGTGATGCCCAGCGCCGATGCCTTGTCCCGGTCGATCTCCACGTTCACTTGGGGGTTCTTGATCTGCAGGTCGCTCGTCACGTCCTGAAGCTGGGGCAGCTCGCGCAACTTCGCCTCGAACTTCGGCGCAATATCATAGAGTTCATTCGT
>JAKAHZ010000181.1 GCA_021814615.1 Nitrospirota bacterium
CCCATTATGAACCCAGCTTGAAGAAAGCGCCGCTCGTGTTTTTGATCAACCTGACCTACAAAATATTCATCCCCTTCATGCTGATCGGGTTGATCCTGCAGATTCTGCTGCATGTGTGGCGGTACGCGGTAAACCGGTGATCCGGCGCGTGAACCTGTTTCCTGAGGAGGCTCACTCATGTCCACTGTTCTGCATGGCTATGTCAGGCGATTCGGCATCGGCCGCATCCTCGAACATCAGGCAAACGCCCTCGTTTTCACCATCCTCGTGATCACCGGGCTTTCCCAGCGTTTTCATGAATACCGGCTCTCCCACTGGATTATCACGACCCTGGGAGGTGTCGACGCAATGAGGATCATCCACCGATATACGGGTTTCCTTTTCATTCTTCTCATCGCCACGCATATCGCCGTCGGCGTATACGGTGTTATCGTGAAACGCTGGCCCGCGTCCATGATGATCAATGTCGATGATTTCCGGAACGCCATCCAGAACATGAAATACTATTTCGGGATAACGAGCCAGCCCGCGCTGTGCGACCGCTACGACTATAAGCAGAAGTTTGAATACTGGGGCGTCATCGCGGGCGGATTCCTGATGATCGCCACGGGCCTGATCCTCTGGTTTCCCGTCCTCGTCGCGCGGTTCCTCCCCGGCGAGTTTATTCCTGCTGCGAAAGCGGCGCATTCAAACGAGGCTCTGCTTGCCTTCCTCGTAATCATCACGTGGCACATCTACAATTCCATTTTCAGCCCCGAGGTATTCCCGCTTGATACGGCCATATTTACCGGCAGGATATCCCGGGAACGCATGGTGCACGAACACCCCCTCGAACTTGCCCACAGGGAGCAGGTTTCTGTCGAGGAGATCATAAAACACCGTCACGTTCAGCAGCACGATATAAACCGTTGACAATCATTCGATCGTCGGAACGGCAGACCGTAGGGATGCGTTATCGCGAAAGGCTGCCGCTGGCGGGTTTCCCCATTCTTCTATGCAAAAAAGAATCATCATCTCCATTCTCCTCAGCATCGCCATCATCCTCGCCAGCCTCGGTTTCGTCAGCTACTATCAGATACAAAGAACCATCGAGAGCTCCTACGATGATCGCCTGACCGAATCGAGAATCATTGCCGCATCCATCGAACGCATTATCGAGGAAAATTTGACCCGTCTGTACGATATTTCCCTCTCGGACCAGATCGACTTGAATGACGGCAACTGGGCTCCGGAGCGAAGCTTGCTGCGGGAAGCCTACCTCTACTCGATCTTTTCCGACGGGGTCTTTCTCCTGGACACCCTGGGCAATGTGCTCCTGAGCTATCCTCCCCGGGAAGGCTGGAACATCAATCTGCTGGGCATCCCGCCCGTCACCAAGGTGTTGACGGACATGCGGCCCGTCATTTCCAGCGTATTCACCATGGAGCCGTCGCGGCGCAAGGTCATCTTTGCACTTGTCCCTCTTAAGGATCGGAACGGCAATGTCGTCGGAACCGCAGGTGGACTCATCGATCCCACCAACCGCTTCATCACCCGCATCCTCAGCAATATTGCCGTCGATCCCCGTACAAACATCGAGCTCGTGGACAGCATGGGTATTGTCATCGCTTCAAACCATCCGGACAGTGTTCTGAGCGGCATTGACCACAATAATTTCCTGAGCAGGCTCATCCAAGAACGGGCGAGCACCGTCGCCGCCTGTCATCGCTGCCATCTGCCGGAACGTTCCGGCCCTTCCCGAAAGTCCGAGGACATCCTCGCCTTTGCTCCGTTGAACATCGCTCCCTGGGGCATCGCCGTCCGCGTCCCCCGGGACCTCGTCTACGCTCCGTCATCCGATCTCCGGGAAGGCTTTCTCATGCTCGGGGTGATCGCCCTCGGGACGTCGTTCATCCTCGCCCTCGGCATGAGCAAGAGCATCGTAAAACCGGTCCAGCAGCTCATCCGGGCCTCGGACCGGATCGCCCGGGGCAACCTCGGCGTTCCCGTTTCCATGGAAGGCAACGACGAGATCATGACGCTGTCACAACATCTCGACGACATGCGTATGAAACTTGCCGCATCCCTCGAGAGCATACGGAAACAGAACGCCGAGCTGGAGGAACGCGTCAGGGAACGGACCCGCGAGCTCGAAGAGAAGCAGAACGTGAATGAGCTGCTGCTGCGGAAGATCATCACCTCCCAGGAAGACGAACGGAAACGGATCGCACGGGAGCTGCACGACGACGCGCTCCAGGCGCTTGCCGCCATTCTTATGAGCGTCGAGATGTGCAGGCTCCACCCCGAAAGCATGTCCCCCGACAAGGTCCTGAATATCAAGCATACCGTCACGGGCGTGATCAACGAGATGACCAACGTCATCCAGAACCTTCGCCCAACCGTGCTCGACGATCTCGGTTTCGAGGCAGGCATCCTCTGGCTCATTGACCGCAACCTGAAAGAGCGGGGGATCACCTTCCATATCAACATGCAGGACCTCGATGAGGACCGCCTTACCCCCGAGCTGCAGATCACGCTGTTCCGTGTCTTCCAGGAGGCGACATCCAACATCGCACGGCACTCAGGCGCCGAAAATGTTTTCATTTACCTGCGGACGGATCAGGAACGGTTCACCATGAGCATTGAAGATGACGGGATGGGATTTGACACTGCGACGGTGTTCGAGAATACCATGAACGGCCGCGGACTCGGCATCATGGGCATGAAAGAGCGGCTGTCCCAGGTGAACGGAAGACTTCGTCTCTGTTCGACACCCGGTCAGGGAACGGTACTATTGTGCAGCGCACCCCTCACTGCAGGAGGATGATCGATGGGCCTACGAACGAAAATACTGATTGCCGACGACCATGCCCTGGTCCGCCAGGGCATAAAGGCGTTTCTCACGATGTCTGACGAGTTCGAGGTCGTCGGGGAAGCATCCAACGGCACCGAGGCCATCGAGGGTGTAAAGCGCCTGCGTCCCGATGTCGTTCTCATGGACATCTCCATGCCCGGCCTCGGCGGCCTCGAAGCGACGGTCGAGATCAGGAAGATCAATCCCTCCATCAAAATCCTGGTCCTGACGCAGTACGAAGATACCGTCTACATTCGCCGGTTCTTCAAAGCCGGCGCGTCGGGATATCTCCTGAAGAAAGCGGTTGGCGAGGATCTTCTGACGGCAATTCGCGCAGTCATGGCGGGAAAAGTGTATGTCCATCCCTCGATTGCGTCGGGAGTCGTTGATGGCTATCTGGGAATACAAAAAGGAGGATCTCATGAGGATCCTTACGATCAGCTCACCGACCGGGAGAAACAGGTCCTGAAACTGATCGCGGAAGGACATACGCACAAGGAGGCTGCAGACGTGCTGAACATCAGCGTCAAGACCGTGATCGCGCATCAGACCAACATCAGCGAGAAACTGAAGATCCATTCCCGGGCGGGATTGATCAAATTCGCGATCCAGAGAGGGATCATACAGATTGAATGACGGACCTTCTGACGGGTCCGGCTGCGAACAACCGTGCGGAATGGCCGACTCAGAGCTTGCCGTCGACCATTTCCCGCATCTCCTTGCCTGCCTTGAAGAAGGGCACCTTCTTGGAGGGGACGGATACGGTCTCGCCGGTTTTCGGATTCCTTCCCTCCTTAGCCCTCCGGTGTCGAATGCGGAAGCTGCCGAAGCCGCGGATCTCCACCTTGTCTTCCTTCGCCAGCGCATCCTTGATGCTGTCGAGAACGGTGTTCACCACGACTTCCACCTGTTTCCGCGTCAGTCCCGGTTTCTGCTCGGAAATTTTATCGATCAACTCCGCCTTCGTCATGCACGCTCCTCCTCTGGCAGCTACTGGTAGAGGTATTCGAGCCTCACCATCGTTCTTCCGAGACTCTTCGTCAGAAATTCAGAAAACCACGCAGAAGATTCCTCCTTCAAATATTCCAGGAAGGGGATCTTTTTCTCTTTTCGGACGACCTTGGGCTTTCCTTTAATACCCGCCATCTTCGCGGCTTCAGCGATGCTGTCCTCCAGATCGCCGAGCTGGTCCACCAGCTTCAGTTCCATTGCCTGCCTGCCGGTGAAGATCCTTCCGTCAGCGATCGCCTTCACCTGTTCGACATCGATATGCCTGCCGTCGGCGACCGCCTTGATGAACTGGCTGTGCACATCGTCGATGACCGCCTGCAACAGTTTCCGCTCGGCATCGGTCATTTCGCGGTACGGCGAGCCGATGTCCTTATACTCACCCGCCTTGATCACCATCCCTTTGATCCCGATCTTTTCGAGCAGCTTTTCTACGCTGGCAAACTCCATTTTTACGCCGATGCTGCCGGTCATGGTGCCGGGGTTGGCTATGATGCGGTCGCCTGCCGCTGCTATATAATAGCCTCCCGATGCGGCAACCGATCCCATCGAGATCACGACCTTCTTGCCGGCTTTCCGGGCGCTCATGACCGCGTTGTAGATTTCCTGGGAAGGCACAACACCGCCGCCGGGACTCTCAATGCGGATGATGATAGCCTTGACGCTTGCATCCTCAGCGTATTCCTTGAGCTCGTTCACCGTCTGTTCGGATGACAACAGAATGCCTTCGATCTTTACCAGCGCGACTTTCTCGATACCCGGCAGCGACGCCAGCCGTTTTGCCGAGCGTCCGCCGGACAGGAGAGAGGCGATGGAGAGCAGCAAAAAGAAGGCAATGCCCAGTCCCAGCGCCGCACCAATGATCAGGATCGGTTTATTCTTCATGGAGCGTTACTTTTGCCGTTCCTTCAGCAGAGCCCCTATCGAGGAGTCGAATTTTTCCTGCTGGTTCATGAACTCCTTGAGACTTGCCTTGTCCTGTCCCTTGATAAAAGCCTTGACGGAAAGAGACACCTTTCGCTCGCCGCGGTCCACTTTCAGCACCTTGGCCTGAACTGCGTCCCCTTCCTTGAGCTCCGCCGCATCGCGCGGCATCTCCGAAAGCGGAATAAGCCCATCAATCCCGTGCTCCAAGGCCACAAAATAGCCGAATTCGGTTTTCTTGCTCACGGTGACCGTTTCGTCCTGCCCGACGCGGTATCGGCCGGGAATCGCCCCCGACCAGGGATCTTCGGTCAGCTGCTTCATGCCCAGCGATATACGCTGTTTCTTCGCGTCGATACCCAGAACCTTTGCTTTGACAGTCTGCCCTTTCTTGAGCACTTCCGAGGGATGCTTGACATGC
>JAKAHZ010000043.1 GCA_021814615.1 Nitrospirota bacterium
ATCGGAGGGATAATGCTGGTTCGCCTCGACGCGCGCCCAGGCCGTGGCCGCGGTCATGGCGCCCAGACCGATCCGCGCCGCGGCCACCTCGCCGTCGCTCCAGCCCAGGGTATCGATGTTCTTCGACGTCATGGTTGCGAAGACCGCGGCTCCCGAGCTGTGGCCTGACGGAAAGCTCGCCTGGTCCCGTCCGTTCGGCCGCGTGCGGTCCGTTGCATTCTTGAGATAGGCGACGGTCTCGCGCATGCTGATCCCGCCCACCGTCTCGACCAGGAATCCCTTGGTCTTGTTTTCAATCCACTCGCCCGCTTCAGGGCCGCCAGGCGTTGCAATCCCCGAAGCAGCCCAGAGCACGCCCGATGCCTTGAGCAAATTGTCGCTCATATGAGCGGCCTTCATCTGCGAGCCGTACACCGGCGTGCTCTTCGCGGCCCATTCGGATACGTTCCGGTCCGCATGGTTGATCCGGAAGGCAAGAGCTCCCGCAGCAGGCGCCCAAGTCTCCGGCGCTGACAATGCGTTCCAGGCAGCCTCGCCCACCCTGCCCCAGCCGGGAGCGATCGTTGCGTCCTGTCCCCAGCCCCGGCCGTTGGGAAGGGTGCCGCAAGCTGCTGTTGTCAACAGCAGGCAGATCGACAATATGACTGCAGTCTTTTGCGCTATTCGGGCGAAAAACTGCTCCTTTCCGGCCGGGCTGCAGGGAGAGCAAGTCATCATGTTTTTCCTGTTCATGAAGTGTTCAAATTATACGAGTGCAGTCCGAGCGAGTCAAGAATGCCGCGACTGGGCCCGGGCCGAGGAATTGTTTGCGCTGTCTGCGAAAGGATGCTATAGTTCGTTCAGCATGATCAAAGTGAACCGATACGGCGGACAGAAGGATGGCCCAAGGACAGGAAGAACCATTCTCTTCAGTGCGCTGTTTCTGGTCCTTGCCGGGGCGCTTATCCTCGGCTACATGAAGTACGTCGCCTTCCCGAACCCCGAGAACTGCAAGTCCTGCCACTACATCGCTCCGTACTATAAGAAATGGAAGTCATCGACGCACAGCAAGGTCCCCTGTCTCAAGTGCCATGTCTATACCGCCGAGAAAGCGCTGGCAGCTCAGCTGCTCTTCCTCGCCGGCTCGTTCAATCCCCGGCCCATCTCCAATGTTCCGGATGCGAACTGCCTCCAGCAGGGATGCCACGACAAACGACTGGTGGAATCGAACGTGTTGTACACCCGGTGGAGCATCAGCTTCGACCATAAGCCTCACTTCAGCGAGATGAAGCGGGGGATCAAGCTTCACTGCCGCAGCTGCCATTCGGACATCGTCCAGGGCGACCACGTCAAGGTTTCGAAGCATGTCTGCTTCCTCTGTCACTTCAAGGGAGCGGAGCCCGGCGAAGCGGTCACCGGCTGCCCTTCCTGCCACGGAGCGCCGAACAACGCGGTCATGGTCAGGGGCAAGCCCTTCTCGCATACCGCGGCGCTTCGCTCCAAGAAGCCCTGCGCATCCTGTCACCTCGCGGTGACCCGGGGCGAGGGCGTTACGCCCAAGGACCGATGTTTCTTCTGTCATGTGGACCGGTCGGAGAAATATAACGACGTAAAAATGCTGCACGAGAAGCACGTAGGCGCAAAGCAGATCGATTGCCTCTGGTGCCATGAGCGGATCGAGCACGGCACAGTAAGGATGCTGGAACGGTAAGCTTGATATAAAAGCGTAAGAAAAGAGTTGCCAGAGTACGCACAGAGGAATGACATTGAAACCGAAACTATTTTCTCTGAGTCCTCTGTGACCTCTGTGGCTAAGTGGCATATCACGAGATCATCAGGCTTGCCGTTTCGGGAAACAAAAAGGCCGGCATCGATAAGTCATCGATCCGGCCGTGTTCGTGTGTCAGCCGCAGAAGGCACGACAGTCACCGAGAACATCAGGAACAAAACCTTTGCTTCTTTCCGTAGACTACCGCAACGCCAGCTTCTTCTGGATCTTCAGCACCCGGGAGAGTTCGTCGGGCTCAACGGCGCCCATGCGGACAAGGATATCTCCGATCAGCCCCTTGCTGTATTTCTGATGTTCCAGCGCAAAATCCAGATCCTGCGGAACGATGAATTCTCCGGCAACGAGCATATTGCCGATCTGCGGAACCGCCATTTCCGCCAACGCCTGTCCCGTCACTTTCCTGCCCATACGAACCTCCTGCAGCTGAACCTTCGACGCTGTAACTATTTAAATTGGTCTTACGTATATAATAGTGTTGAATTGCCCCCTTGTCAAGAAAAGGTTACAAAATGCACAATATCGCAACAACCAGAAAAACAAAGACTTGGCAGATATTTTTCGTTCAAATTATTCTTTCGTCCCCCAATAATGTCCGGAAAGGCAAGGTACTTTCCTGTTGCACTCCCCAGCAGGAGCCACTATAATCGGTCTGTATGCCTACCCGTTCCTGTCATACCGGACTCGACCTGATCGAGCGCGCCTGGCCGAAGGACCTTGCCGGAGCCCGCGTGGGCCTCGTTGCCCACGCTGCCTCGGTGAACGCCAGGCTCGAACATGCGGTCGCAATCTTCCGCCGCTCGAAGAAGTTCCGGCTTGCGGCCCTCTTCGGTCCGCAGCACGGCATCTTCGGACAGACCCAGGACAACATGATCGAGTGGGAAGGGTTCCGTGATCCCGACACGAACATTCCCGTGTACAGCCTCTACGGCAAGGTGCGCAAACCGTCGAGGGACATGCTGCAGAACCTCGATACCCTCGTCGTGGACCTGCAGGACGTGGGCAGCAGGTACTACACCTTCATCTGGACCCTCGACCTCTGCATGCAGGCCTGCCGCGAGACGGGGAAGACGCTCATCGTGCTCGACCGGCCCAATCCCATCGGCGGGCATCTTACCGAAGGGCCGGTGCTCAAGTCGGGCTATTCGTCCTTCGTGGGCCTTCGTCCCCTGCCGGTGCGCCACGGCATGACCATCGGCGAGATCGGCAGTTACCTCGCCGACCGCTTTCATCCCGGCATGCGGTTCCGCGTCATCCCGCTCTCGGGCTGGCGGCGCAAGGGCTGGTTCGACAGCACAGGGCTCCCCTGGGTGCTGCCGTCGCCGAACATGCCGACGCCGGACACGGCGCTCGTTTACCCGGGCATGTGCCTGCTCGAAGGGACCCAGCTTTCGGAAGGCCGCGGCACGACCCGGCCTTTCGAGATCTTCGGCGCTCCCTTCATCCATCCCGATACGCTCGTTGCCCGCCTGGCGGAGTTCAAGCTGCCCGGCGTGGTTTTCCGGCCGCTGTATTTCCAGCCCACCTTCCAGAAGCACGCGGAGAAAGTCTGCGGCGGCGCCCAGATCCATGTCGTTGACCGTGAGCGCTTCAAACCCTTCCGCACCGGCGCGGCCATCCTCAAGGCGGTGCACAATACCTGGCCCCGCGATTTTTCCTGGAAGCAGCCGCCCTACGAATACGAGGAGGTCAAGATGCCCATCGACATCCTCGCCGGCTCCGAGCGGCTGCGCAAGGAGATCGAGGCGTGGAAGGATGTTGCCGAGATGGAGAAGTGGTGGAAGGAAGAGACGAAAGAGTTCGAGAAGACGAGAAAGCAGTATCTACTATATAAGTAACCAGGAGCCAGGGTCCTGGGGTTAGCGTACAAGCCAATCTTGATGAAGTCGTAAAAAGTCAATTATCACCACGGAGACACTGAGGACACTGAAAAAATCATACTATATTCAAATTGCTTTTCTCTGTCTCCGTGTCTCAGTGGTAAGTTTTGAATTCTTACGAGTCCATCAAGCTTCTGGCTCCTGACTTTTGTACCCCCGGCTCCTGAATTTACCCATGGCCAAATATCCCCTGAACATTTTCCTTCCCGCAGCTGGTCTCGGCGAGCGGCTTCGGCCGGTGACCAATCACCTGCCCAAACCGCTCCTCCCGATCCTGGGCAGGCCGCTGATCGGCATCATCCTGGGAAAGCTCACCTCGGTCTGCTCCGGCAGGATCGGCGTGAACCTGCACTACAAGCCAGAACTGATCATGCAGTGGTTCAAGGACTCCGCGTACGAGAAGCGGGTCACCGTCTTTCCCGAGAACCCGATCCTGGGCACCGGCGGCGCGCTCAAGAACGCCGAATCGCTCCTGTCCGGCGGCCCCTTCATCGTGCATAACGCGGACATCCTGCTCGATATGGAGTTCTCGCGGCTCATCGAAGCGCATCTCTCCTCCGGGAGCATCGCCACGCTCGTGACCCACCGCCACCCGGACCTGAGCAATGTGGTCATCGACGACAGCGGATGCGTGATCGACGTGGAGAACCCCGGCCAGTCCCGGCCCAACCGGGACCGCGTGGCGAAGAAAGTCGCCTACACCGGCATCGCGGTCTATTCGCCGAAATTCCTGGACTATCTTCCCGCGGGTGTGTCGCACGCCACCGTCGCCTGGCTGGCGGCCGCCAAGGCGGGCCACAAGGTCAAGACCTTCGACGTCACCGGCGCCTACTGGAGCGACATAGGCAATCCCGCGACCTACGCTTCCGCGGTCCTCGACGCACTCCGGATGATCGGCGACACGGTCTATTGTTCGCCCCATGCTTCGGTCGGCAAGATCAGCGTCGACGGATACGCGATTGTCGAGCGGGGTGCGACGGTCCGTGACGGCGCCCGCCTCCGGAACTGCATCGTCATGCCGGGCGCAGATGCAGCGGGAGAGCAGGAGAACTGCATCATCGGGCCGGACTATACCTTGCGCCTTTCCGAGCAGGAGATGCAGCCTGCCGCTCTCCGCGAGCACCGCAAGGACATCGGCCTGGCAAGCCCGCTCTTCGGTCATTTCCATCCCCATCTCACGCCCAAGACCGGCAGCATCGCCTCGGCGGACCTGATCGGGCTCGGCGGATCGGACCGCCGCTATTTCCGCGTAAAGAAGGAAGGCGTCACTGCCGTCCTCATGGAGTGCCGGAAGGACGATCCCGACTACGAACGCCATCTCGTGCTGTCGCGCTTCTTCGAGTCCCACAACGTGCCGGTGCCGAAGCTTCTGGGCAGCCATGAACAGAGCCGCCGCGCACTTTTCGAGGACCTTGGCGACCTGTCGCTCTACTCGGCGCTCCGGTTCATGGGCAACAGCCAGGGCCGCGTCGAGAAACTCTACCGGCAGGTGCTGGACATCCTCGTGCTGCTCCACGGAACCGTGACCGACTCGGTTTCCGCCTGCCCGCCGCTTGCATCACGGATCTTCGATTACGAGCATCTGCGGTGGGAGACGAGCTATTTTCTTGAACGATTCGTCACGGGCTTCCGCAAGGCAATCGTCGCGGACCGGAAGGCTTTGGACGAAGAACTCCACCGCCTGGCGCAGGCAGTGAGCGCCTTTCTCCCCGCGGTGATCCATCGCGATTTCCAGTGTCAGAACATCATGATCCGAAACGATCTGCCCCGGCTTATCGATTTCCAGGGCGCCCGGATGGCGCCGCCTGCCTATGATCTTGTATCGATCCTCAGCGATCCCTATTTCCGGCTCGACGACGGCATGCGGGAGCGGCTGCTCGATTACTACTGCATTGCCATGCGGTCCGCATCCCCGGAGTTCGATGAACCTTCCTTCCGCCGGAGCCTGCTGCCCTGCGGACTGCAGCGGCACATGCAGGCGCTCGGCGCCTACGGCTTCCTGTCGCTCGTCAAGGGGAAGAAATATTTTTTCCGCCACGTACCCGAAGCGCTCCGCCTGCTGAAGGAGGAGACGGCCCGCAGCCGCGTCGATTATCCTGTCCTCGCGGACCTCGTAGCATCGTTGTAAGTCCATATCGGTATCGTCGTCTCTTGAAAGACACTGAGCGCATAGAGGATGATTCTGGCTCCTGGCCCCTGGCTCCTGCTTCCGCCCCGCCTGTGCTTGACATTACCCCCTCACTTTGCTTTATTTGAATTGTCTTCACGTCAAGCGGAACCGCGGAGCCTGCCATGCTCTTCCGCGTTGCCGAAGCATCACAACTGAAAGCCCTCTTCGAACTCCTGGCCCAGACGAACACCATGCTGGGACCCGTCAAGGTGGCCGATGACCTGGGCGGCAACCCGGTCTACTCCTTCGAAGAGGTCGCCGAGTTCTCCCGCCTCAGCCTCGACTACACCACCACCAGGCTCTCGGCCAAGCGCTTCTTCCTCCCCTTTCGCGAGGACCTAGCCGTCTTCGCTCTGCAGGGCAAAGACTGGTCCAAGCAGATGGATTATCACATGGACCGGCCCGCCGTACTCTTCGGCCTCCATGCCTGCGATATCAACGCGCTGAACCGCCTCGACAAGGTCCTCATGGGATCGGATCACCCGGTGCCCTACTACGCGGCGAAGCGGAAGAACATTTTTATCATCGGCACGGGCTGTACGCCCCGGCCTTCCTGCTTCTGCCGTTCCATGGGAACGAACACCGTCACCCACGGCTTCGACCTCTTTGTCACGGACATCGGCGGGGGCAGGCTCTTTTTCGAGATCTTCTCGTCCGAAGCCTACCATGTGATCCGCGACCTTGCGACCGGGGAGCCCACGCCGGAAGACCATAATGCGTACATGCGCGTGGAAACTGAACGGAACCGGAAGATCACCACCACCGTCGACACCACGGACCTCACCAAGATCCTGGACATGGAATTCCAGTCCCCGGTCTGGAAGACCTGGGGGGACAAGTGCCTCGGCTGCGGCTCCTGCGCAAGCGCCTGCCCCACCTGTTACTGCTACGGCGTGGAAGAGACCGTGGACCCGGGCCTGCGCGAGGCAAAGAAGACGCGCACGCTTTATTCCTGCAATATCGTCGATTTCGCCGAGGTCGCCGGCGGCCATAATTTCCGGCCCGAGCGGGGCACACGGCTCAAGTACCGGTACTATCACAAGCACCGGGGCTTCGTGGAAGCCTACGAGGAATCGCTCTGCGTGGGCTGCGGCCGCTGCGGCGACATCTGCCTGGCCGGGATCACTGTCCCCGAAGTGATCGCCAGCGTCCGCGGAGGTGATCCGACATGAATCATCGTCTTGCGTTCCATGACGTGGCGCCGCACGGTCACCGCTATGCCCGCGCCAGCGACCTCGGCAGCTTTGAATTCACTTACAAGGCCGAGATCACGAGCATCTACCGGCTCACGGACGCCGAGAACCTCTACCGCATCCGGATCGTGAACAACGAGGACCGCAGGCACTTTTCCTTCCGGCCCGGCCAGTTCGTGATGCTTGAGCTTCCCGGGGTGGGCGAAGCGCCCTTCTCCATCTCCTCGTCGCCGAGCAACCGCGAGGACATCGAGCTCTGCATCCGCACCGTCGGGAACCTCACCGGCGTCCTGGGCCATGCCGTGCGCGGTACGCGCGTGGGCATCCGCGGCCCCTTCGGCACAAGCTTCCCCATGGAGCGTATGCACGGCGGGAACATCCTGCTCATCGCCGGCGGCCTGGGCCTGGCGCCGTTGCGCGCGCCCATCGCCCATGTGCAGGAACACCGGAGCATGTTCGACCACGTGGATATCATCTACGGCTCCAAAGAGCTCTCGAAGCTCCTCTTCACCTTCCAGTACGAAATGTGGAAGAAGGACGATATCGGGCTGCATATTGTTCTGGAAAAGGGCGATCCCGCGTGGTCCGGGCCCGTGGGCATGATCACCAAAGTGCTGGAGGAGATCATCGGCTTCAGGGACGTGTCATTCATCCGGCAGACCCATGCCATCGTCTGCGGACCGCCGGTGATGTTCAAGTTCGTCTGCGCAATGCTGTCGGAGCGCGGGATCCCGATGCACAAGATGTTCGTTTCCCTCGAACGGCGCATGCACTGCGGCATGGGCAAATGCTGCCGTTGCAACGTGGGTTCCACGTACACCTGCCTCAAGGGGCCGGTGTTCGACTACTGGTCGGTGATGAACCTGAAAGAGGCGATCTGAGACTTCTCGACACTGAGGACACTGAAAGAACGTATGACGAGTCTGGGGCAGATGAATAATCCTGAAGTGTCTAGAGATATCATCCGCTGTTATCATAGCCGTTCTCCGTGTCTTCAGTGTCAAGGATCTTTTGTTCTGTTATGAGGTGATCATCTTGAACGCGAGCAAACAGGAACAGCGAACCTACCTCGGCATTCCGGTCCCCCGGCCGAAGGTTGCCTTCTTCGAGCTGTCCTCCTGCGAAGGATGCCAGCTCCAGATCGTGAACAACGAGGCAACGCTCCTGGACTTCCTCTCCCTCGTGGATGTGCGCGCCTTCCGCGAGGCAATGACCGAGAAGTTCAGCGACTATCAGATCGCCTTCATCGAAGGCAGCGTCACGCGGGCCGACGAGATCGAACGGCTGCGGAAGGTCCGCGAACAGGCTGCCGTGATCGTCGCCTTCGGCTCTTGCGCCTGTTTCGGCGGCGTGAACCAGCTGAAGAACCGCTTCAGCGATCCCGCATGGGTGAAGCAGGAGGTCTACCGGGGACATCCCGTCGAGACCGCGGACACGGCCCGGCCGATCGAGGACTTTGTGAAGGTGGACCTCAAGATCTTCGGCTGCCCGGTGAAAAAGGAGGAAGTAGAGAAGATCGTGACCAGCCTGGTGCTCGGCAAGACCGTGGTCCATCCCAAATATCCGGTCTGCCTGGAGTGCAAGGCGAACAACAACCTCTGCCTCTTCGATCTGGGAGAGCCCTGCCTGGGCCCGATCACCCGGGGCGGTTGCAATGCCTGGTGCCCGAACAACCGCTTCGGCTGCTGGGGATGCCGCGGTCCGGCGGTGGACGCCAATGTGGCGCAACTGCAGAAGATCATGCGTCAGCACGGGTTCTCGGAGGAGACGATCCTGGACCGGCTGGAGTGCTTCGGGGGCTTCGCGGAACAGGCGAAGGAACTGCGGTCGAAGATTGGAGGCAAAGGCTAAAACGTTTTCTCGCCAAAACGCAAAGACGCAGTGAACGCGAGAACCCAGAAGCAAGGCGTATCTCTCGCAGAGCCGCAGAGAGCGCAGAGAAGAGCAGAAACAAGAGTCAATATTTGATGAATGGGCGAGAAGTCGGAATATATGTCATTGCGAGCGAAGCGAAGCGAAGCAATCTCGTAGTTCGTATCCGTCTGAAAATACGAGATTGCCGCGTCGCTCCGCTCCTCGCAATGACAGCGTAAAGAACTTCTTACGGAACCAGCATATCGATAAACCGAGAAGTTGATTTGCATGACAGTTCTCGATTGTATCGTTCTTTGCAGCTTAGCGTCCTTGCGAGAGTCGCTTTATATTTTGTTTTTCTCAGCGAACTCTGCGTCTCTGCGCGAGACCGTCGTTTTCGCTGTATTGAGGTTTTGATATGAAACTCACCCAATCCATCGACATCAAGCACCTGACCCGCGTCGAAGGCCACGGGAACATCAGGATCTCGATCAGGGACGGCAGGGTCGAGGAAGCCCGGTGGGAGGTCGTCGAAACGCCCCGCTTCTTTGAAGCGATGCTGGTGGGCAAGAAATGGGAAAATGCGCCCTGGATCTGCGGACGGATCTGCGGCATCTGTTCCATCGGCCATACACTGGCAAGCATCCGGGCCGTGGAAAACGCCTTCGGCATCGTCCCCACCGTGCAAACAGCCGCGCTCCGGCTCCTGCTCAAGCACATGGAAACGCTTCAAAGCCATGTGCTCCATCTCTATTTCCTCGCAGCGCCCGACTTCGTGAATGCCGGGAGCGTCTTCCCGCTCATCAACTCCCACCCCGACGTGGTCAAACGCGCGGCCATGCTCAAACTCCTGGCGAATGACTTCTGTGATTGCGTGGGAGGACGGCGCATGCACCCGACCCGTACCGTTGTCGGCGGCTTTACCATGCTGCCGGACAAGAAGGACTTCGAAGCCTTCCGGAAGCGGCTTTCCGATGCGATGCCCGATCTCCTGCAAACTGCAGAACTCTTCAAGCAGTTCGCTCTCCCCGGTTTTTCGCGCGAGACCGAGTTCGTGTCCCTGAAAGGCAACGGTTCCTATCCCTTCATCGGCGGCGACCTGGTCTCCACGGACGGCGTGCTTAAGAAGGAGTCGGACTACCGCGCCATGACGAATGAATATATGGTCGAGCAGTCCACGTCGAAATGGAGCAGGCTTTCACGCCGGTCCTTCGCTGTGGGAGCGTTGGCACGGCTGAATAACAATTATCCCTTCCTGCAGCAGACTGCAAAGGACGTTGCCTCATCGTTCGGCCTCAAGCCGGTAGATCACAATCCCTTCATGAACAATATCGCCCAGCTCGTGGAATGCGTGCATGTGGTAATGGAATCGATAGAGATAATCGACAGGCTGCTCGGAACGGAATGGAAGGAGCCGCGCCAGAAGGTTGTCCCCAAAGAAGGCGTCGGAGTTGGGGCGGTGGAAGTGCCGCGCGGCATCCTCTATCACTGCTATGAGTTCGACAAGGAAGGACGAATCAGGAAGAGCGACTGCGTGATCCCCACCAGCCAGAATCACGCGAACATCCAGCACGATCTCACGGCGCTGGCGGAACAGTATGCAAAGGAAGGGAAGAAGGACCGGGACATCGAGCTCTTGGCGCAGATGCTCGTCCGGTCCTACGATCCGTGCATTTCGTGTTCAGTGCATTAGGCAGCAACTGATTGCAGCGTAGGTTGGGTAGTACGAAGCGAAAGCCAACAAATGTCGGGTCTCGCGAAGAGACTTTCACCGATCTGGCTGACCTTGTCAGCATGTTTCACATGCCGGGCGGTACATCCTCAACCCACAGCATATTTTTCTTCATCATCGTCGTGTTCTTCACCGCATCGAACAGTTTCCGGTCCGCGGTCACCAGACTGCAGTCGGCAATTACAGCCAACGCCAGATACAAACTGTCGTAGAAAGATCGCTTGAGGCCTGCGGCAATAGCAAGTGCACTTTCCGCAAGCATGCCTGTGGGACTCAGCGTCAGCGGTACGGTTTCCAAGGCAGTCATGATATCCTGGGCCGCAGACACCGTCAGTTCCGCCTTCATGATGCGTTTCCAGAGGATAATGCCGATCTCGGGAATAATCAGGTCCGGGGCCAACAGCCGGAACTCGCTGCTCAGCAGACGCTCTGCCGCGGCGCTGTGCAGCTCGGGCAGATACCATTTGATCGCCACGCTTGCATCAACAACGAAGTGGATCACCGGCTGCGGTCCTCGCGAATGAGGACGACGCTGTCGGAAAACGTCTTCTTGCCGAAGCTTGTTCGGATTTTGCGGGCGCGCTGACGGGCCTCCTCCATGCTGGTTTTCACCGTTTCTTCGACCAGGTGCTTGATCTCGCCCGGGAGCGAACGGTTGTGCTCTTTGGCCCTCGCCTTCAACTGATCAATGGTCTTCTGGGACACATCCCGGATAAGAATATTTGGCATGCTTCCCCTCCCGATGCTTGCATTATGCTAGCATCCTAGCATATACGGTCTGCCGTGCAAGAGCTTCCGCAACGCTCAGCAACCAGGAGATAAAGAAGATAACTGATAACCTGCCCCAGCTCACGTCTAGGCCGCTGCCATCCATGTATGGCATGTAATATTTCAACCTGCCGGTCCGCAGCGAAGCGCCTTGCGGCGCGTGACTTTCGAGATTCAGGCTTTTCCCCAAAAAGCGGGGAGATGTCATCTCGACATCTCCGCTCTCATTACAATCGGTCTTGTATCCTGAAATCAATCTCCCTCGAACTCAGTGAGCGCGTACACTTTGTACCCCTTCTCTTTCAGCTTCTTCTTCCCGCCCACATCCGGCAGGTCCACGATGAATGCCATCTCCACCACCGTGCCGCCGAGCTTTTCGATCAACGCGGCCGACGCCAGTGCCGTGCCGCCGGTCGCCAAAAGGTCGTCGATCAGGAGCACCCGGTCGCCCTTCTTGATCGCGTCCTTGTGGATTTCGATCTTGTCGGTGCCGTATTCAAGCTGGTACTCCTGCGACACCACCTCGGCAGGCAGCTTGCCCTTCTTCCGGATCGGCACGAATCCCTTGCCGAGGGTGTAGGACAATGCGCCGCCGATGATGAACCCGCGCGATTCGATGCCCACGATCACGTTGAAATCATACTTCTCGTCGATATACCGCTGCGTCAGGTTGTCGATCACCAGCCGGAAGCCCACGGGATCCTTGATGAGCGTGGTGATGTCGCGGAACATGATGCCTTTCTTCGGATAATCGGGAACCGTGCGGATCTTCGACTTGATCGTCATGAAAACTCCTTCGTAAAGAGATGGGATTCAACGCAGAAGAGGCTATGATGACAGCGTATGATTAACGCTGCAGAACCCGTAGCCAGAATCACGCATCGCCTTTTCATACGCCTCTTCAGCGTTCATCAGCGTTGAATTCACTTTGCTTGTGTTTCTTCCCCGTACTCCGCTCGGCCCATCTCGTACAGATCGCCGCCGTAGATATCGTTCACCACGATCACCGGGAAGTCCTTCACCTCGAGCCTCATCACTGCTTCTGTGCCGAGCTCCGGATAGGCAATGATCTCCGCCTTGGTGATGGCCTTCGAGATGAGCGCGCCTGCGCCGCCGATGGCGGCAAAGTAGATCGCCCCGTGCTTCCGGATCGCTTCTTTCACTTCCGGTCCCCGCGGCCCCTTGCCGATCATGCCCTTGAGCCCCCGTTCCAGCAGATAGGGAGAGAACTTATCCATGCGGTAGCTCGTGGTCGGACCGGCTGAGCCGATGGGCCTGCCGGGCGGCGCGGGCGTGGGACCGGTGTAATAGAGCACCTGGCCGGTGAGATCGAAGGGAAAGGACTCGCCTTTCTTGTGCCCCTCGACCATGTACTTGTGCGCCATGTCGCGGCCTGTGTAGATCACGCCGGACAACAGCACGCGGTCGCCGGCCTTGAGCTGCGCGATCACATCGGCGGACAGGGGTGTGGTTATCTTGATAACTTCTGTCATGATCTCCGATTCTGCCACGAAGACTCGAAGACACCAAATGATCTATGCATTTCGTTTTCTTCGTGCCTTAGCGTCTTTGTGGCAAAACTACAGCGTTATGGTTTTGTGCCTCGCGGCATGACAATTGATATTCACCGCAACGGGCAGCGAGGCGATATGGCAGGGATAGGTCTCCACGTGCACGGCCATGGCCGTCACCTTCCCGCCCATGCCTTCCGGCCCGATACCCGTCCGGTTCACGGCTTTGAGCAGGTCTTCCTCCAGCCGGGCAAGCTCCAGCTTCGGGTTGGGGCTGCCGATATGCCGGAGCAGTGCTTTCTTCGCCATCACCGACGCCTTCTCGAAGGTGCCGCCGATGCCCACGCCCACCACGATGGGCGGGCAGGGGTTGGCGCCTGCGTTCTTCACGCATTCGAGCACGAAGGCAGTGATGCCTTCCACACCGTCGGTCGGCCGGAGCATCCGGATGGCGCTCATGTTCTCGCTGCCCGCGCCCTTGGGCATGAAGGAGATCCTGAGCTTGTCGCCCGGCACTACCTCGGTGTAGATGACCGCGGGCGTGTTGTCGCCCGTGTTCTTCCGCGTCAAGGGGTCGACCACCGACTTCCGGAGGTAGCCTTCCTTGTACCCCTTGCGCACGCCGTCGTTGATCGCGTCGGCAAGGAACCCGTTCTTGATCCGGAGGTCCTGGCCCACCTCCACGAAGAACACCGCAATGCCCGTGTCCTGGCAGATGGGCAGGCGCTCCTCGCGCGCGATCCTGGCGTTCTCCTGCAGGAGCCCGATGACCTCCTTCGCAACGGGTGCGGTCTCGGTCTCCAGCGCCCGGTCGAAGGCCGTGCAGACGTCCTCGGACAGGTCGATGGCAGCCTCGATGCACATCTGCGCGACGGTGTCGCGGATCTCGTCTACGTGAATTTCGCGCATCCCTGACGCACCGCCTCCACGGACTTCATGAACGCCGTCTTTTCTGCCTCGTTCAGATTCACTTCGACGATCTGCTCGATGCCCCGGCCGCCGAGCTTCACCGGCACACCGGCGAACACGCCGTTCACACCGTACTCGCCGTCGAGCCGCACCGAGCAGGGAAGGATCTTCTTCTTGTCCAACAGGATCGACTCCATCATCTCCAGCGTGGCCACCGACGGAGCATAGTAGGCGCTGCCGGTCTTGAGGAGCGCCACGATCTCGGCGCCGCCGTTCCGCGTCCGCTCGACGAGCGCAGCAATCCGCTCAGGGCTCAAGAGCTCGGTGATCGGGATGCCGGCCACCGAGGAGTAGCGCGGCAGCGGGACCATGGTGTCGCCGTGGCCGCCCATGACGAAGGCGTTCACGTTCTCGACGGATACGGCAAGTTCCAGCGCGATGAAGGTCCGGAAGCGCGCCGAATCCAGCACTCCGCCCATGCCGATCACCCGCTCCTTCGGAAAGCCGCTCGCCTTCATGGCGATATGGGCCATCACGTCCATGGGATTGGTCACCACGATCATGACCGCCTTGGGAGACCGTTTCGAAGTCTCCTCGGCGACTTTTTTCATGATCTCGGCGTTTGCGGCCAAGAGATCGTCGCGGCTCATGCCGGGCTTGCGCGCGAGCCCTGCCGTGATCACGATCAGCTCCGAACCCGCCGTGTCGTCGTAGTTGTTCGTGCCGGTCACGCAGGTGTCGTACCCCAGCACCGGCCCCGCTTCGAGAAGATCGAGCGCCTTGCCCTGCGGCACGCCCTCCATCACATCCACCATCACCACGTCCACGTGGTCCCGTTCCGTGATCCGCTGCGCCAGCGTGGCGCCCACGTGTCCTGCTCCGACGATCGTCACTTTCTTCCGCATGCAATGCCCTCCAAGAATCAAATCTACCACGGAGACACTGAGGCACTGAGAAATTCAACATCCTTGGCCAGCTGCAGGAACCCGTGCAGAGGTCCACTTCCTGCCTCGGACTTCCGCAGTCTGCAGTTCATGGATCCCGCCTTTCTCCGTGTCTCCGTGCCTCAGTGGTTCATGATCACAGTTTCGTAATTTTTATTTTGTCGATCTTTCTGCCGTCGAGCTCCAGCACCTCGAACTTCAGGTCCCGGTACCGGAGCTGCTCGCCCACGCGCGGCATCCTGCCGAAGAGGCCGAAAAGGAACCCGCCGATGGTGTTGAACTCCTTCGAATGGAGCTTCGTGCCGAGCAGTTCGTTCACCTCGTCCATTTCCGACTGGCCCGAGACGACGATGTTCTTCTCGTCCACGATCTGCACGTCCTTCTCCTCGGCGTCCAGCTCGTCGTGGATGCTCCCCACGATCTCCTCGATCAGGTCCTCCAGCGTCACCAGACCCGCCGTGCCGCCGAACTCGTCGATGACGATGGCGATCTGGAACTTGTCGCGCTGCATCTCGGCGAGGAGCTCGCTCACCCGCTTGTTCTCGGGGATGAAGTAGGCCTGCCGCACATAGGGGGCGATCGGCGCGTCCCGGCTGATCTCGCCCGACGCCATGGCGATCAGAATGTCCTTCATGTAGATGATCCCGGTCACCGTGTCCACGTTCTGCTCGATCACCGGATAGCGGGAGAAGCCGAACTCGGACATGACGGCCAGGAGGTCCTGGATCGCCGCCGTCGACGGGATGCTCACGATCTCCGTGCGCGGCCGCATGGCCTCCGACGCCAGCGTATCGCCGAACTCGAAGACCTTGTGCAGAAGCTCTTTTTCCTCCTCCTTGAGCGCGCCCTCCTCCTCGCCCAGGGTGATCATCGCCTTGATATCCTCTTCCGTCACCACGGCGGTGCAGGAAAGCGCCCGGTGCGCATCGGGCCCGGCGAAGAACGCCGCCGCCGCGGTCACGATCCGCGCAACCGGGGAAAGCGCCTTCATCACGAAGAGCATCGGGTAGGCGACGGCGAGCGCGACGCCGTCGGGGTCCCGCGACGCGATGCCCTTGGGCGCCAGCTTGGCGATGAGGACGATGACCGCCGTCATGATCAGGGCGGTCGCCGCCAGGGGGGTCCAGAGGCCGCCGAAAAGATGCAGGGACGTCACCGTGCCCAGAACCACGGCAAGAACGAGGAAGAAATTCTCGACCAGCAGCAGTGCGCTGTGCAGCCGGTCGCGCTCCCGGGTCAGCCGGAGCGCCGCTGCGGCGCTGCCGTGGCCCTCGTCGACCATTTGGTGCAGACGCGCCTTGTTCGCGAAGAGCAGCGCCGTCTCCGACGCAGCGAAGAACGCTGCAAGGAGGATGCTTCCCGATAGCGCGGCAAGAAGGATCCAGTGATCGGCAAGGAAGGAGGTCATCGAGTCCATAGGGAACCGTGTTTCAGCGGCGGCCCGGGCGACGCGTCGGACTGCCAGCTGCGCCCGGACCCGTTGTCCTAGGTCTTCTCGCCCGTTACGCGGAAGACCTCGTCGAAGGTCGTTTCTCCGTTCAGCATCTTGCGCACCGCGGCTTCGCGCAGCGGCACCATCCCGTCGGCGATGGCGGCGCGCTTGATGGATTCGGCGTCGGCTTTTTCGGTCACCAGCGGCCGGATCTTTTCGTTCAGCTCCATGACCTCGTAGATGCCCGTCCGGCCGAGATAGCCCGTGCCGCGGCACTGCACGCAGCCTTCGCCGTACTTGACCGTATACCGCTGGCCGGGGCTTGCCGGAAGCCCCACCGCTTCCGCCTCCTCGGGCAGCAGGTCGTAGGTCCGCTCGCAGTGCTTGCAGATTTTCCGCACCAGGCGCTGTGCCATGATGCCGATGATCGTGGAGGAAATGAGATAGGCCGGCAGGCCCAGGTCAAGGAGGCGCGTGATCGTGCTCGGCGCGTCATTCGTATGCACCGTGGAGAAAACGAGATGGCCCGTCAACGCGGCCTGCACGGCGTTCTCCGCCGTTTCCAGGTCGCGGACCTCGCCGACCATGATGATGTCGGGATCCTGGCGGAGGATCGTCCGGAGCGTGCTGCCGAAGGTGACGCCGATCTGCGGCTGGACGCCCACCTGGTTGAACCGGTCGTAGACCATTTCGATGGGGTCCTCGACGGTGATCACGTTCACTTCGGGCACGGCGATGGTCTTGAGCGCCGAGTAGAGCGTAGTGGTCTTGCCGCTTCCCGTGGGGCCGGTAACCAGGATGATCCCGTGGGGACGGCCGATGAAGGAGCGGAAAAGCTCGTATTCGCGCGGAGCGAACCCCAGTTCCTCGAGGTCCTGCAGGACCACGTCGGGGTCGAAGATCCTGATGACCACCTTCTCGCCGAAGGCCACAGGCATGGTGGACACGCGCAGCTCCACCTCCCTGCCCTTGTATTCGGTCTTGATGCGGCCGTCCTGGGGGCGGCGCTTTTCGGCGATGTCCATGCGCGACAGCATCTTGACGCGCGACACCAGCGCGGGATGGACCTGCTTGGGCACGCGGTGCACGCTGTGCAGCATGCCGTCGATCCTGAGCCGCACCTCGGCGGCCTCCCGCTTCGGCTCGATGTGGATATCGCTCGCCCGCTGGTCGAAAGCGTACCGGAAGAGGAACTCCACGGCGTTCACGATGTGGCGGTCCGTGGCCTCGATCTCCGAGACGGCCTTCATCTTGACGAACTGCTCGAGGTTCCCCAGGTCCACCTCGGCGCCCATTTCCTTGGCAGCGGCGCTGACCGAGGAACGGAAGCCGTAGAACTCCGTGATGATCTTGACGATGTCCGTTTTGGGCGACAGCACGCGGGAAACGCGGAATCCCATGCGCTCGATGTTTTCCACGACTTCGAGATTGTAGGGGTCCGCCACGGCGACCGTCAGGCGGTCGTCGGTCCGTTCGATGGGCACGGCGTGGTTCTTCCGCGCGAAAGCGCGGGGAAGGATCTGCGTGATGACCTCGGCGTTGAGTTTGAGCGGGTCGATCTTCCTGTACGGCAGGTTGACGGCTTTTGCCACGATCTCGGTGACCGCATCCTCGGTCAGCTTCCTTCCCGCGGCGCCGGCCACATCGTAGTCCAGCGACGCGGCGACCTCGATGGCCGACACTTCGTCCTCGAGATGCACGCGGCCCCGGTGGATCGATTCACCGCGGGCCTTCATGATCTTCATGCGTTGATGGTCCTGCTTGAGCTTGATCTCCTTCGCCTGTTCGGGCGTGATGACCTTGGCCTTCAGCAGAATCTCGCACACCATGTCCGTCGTAAGCTTGGTCATGATCGTTGTGGTCGCTGGACCGTCGTCATTCCCTGCAAAGAAAAGGCCCCCGAAAGGGGGCCTTGGTCCGTTCGACAGCGCTTACTTCTTGGCCGGCTTCGCCGGCGCAGAAGCGGGTTTCGGGGCCGGGGCCGGAGCCGGGGCCGGGGGAGCCGGCGGAGGCGTCACCGCAGGTGCGGGCGCAGGTGCAGCAGGAGCCGGCTTCGGAGGCTCGGGCTTTTTTTCGCAGCCCATGATGCCGAATGCTGCGGTCAATGCCAGTGAAAGCAGGAGTGCCGAGAATTTCTTCATGAGCAGTCACCTCCTTTCCCGCACGGGGTGCAGAACCTGTTTCCCGCCGGTCCCCTGCCGGGGCCGGACGGCAATGCTTGTTACATGATCCTGGTGGCAATGGAGCGGGTCACCGTAAGCTCCTTGACCCGCTGGCCCCATGCATCGGAGACCTGGGTCTGCTGCTCCTCGTTCAGGCGCAGCCGGAAGACGCGCAGCTTGTTCAGTGACCGCTTGGTGAGATAGATCTCGGTAAGTTCGAAGCCGATCTGCTTCTTGATCTCGGCTATCTGCTGGGGCGTAAGGACCAGCTTGAGGACTTCCTCTGCCATCGTTGTGCGCCCTCCATTGAGCGTTTAAATTATAGAGGCTTTATCCGCGGAATTCAAGCCCTTTTTTGCCGGTTTCGGCGCGTCGGGATTGACGACAACGACACGAACGACCCAGGGAAAACGCTCCTGCAGCTCCTTTTGCAGGCCCTCGACCAGGGCCACGCGGGTAATGTGTCAGCGCCAGCAGTAGCCCGACGGCGCAATCCGGACGACGCCGTTCTCCACGCCCGCAAGGGTCACGTCGCCCATGCGCGACTTGAACCGCTCCGCCTTCGCCGCAATGACGGCTTTGATCTCTTCGATGTCCTTTTCCATGCAAACCCCAGAAGATCAAAGTTCAATGTTCAGAGTTCAGAGTAAGTTACCAGAATCAGGCGGAGTTACGTTGAACTATGAACCCTGAACGGAGAACTAGTCTTTCTCGATCATCTTCTTTGCCGCGAACTCCGCCGCCTCGGCGACCTTCACCTTGTCCACTTTCCCGGTCTTCCGTTCCTTCACCTCGACCTGGCCTTCCTTCAGGTTCTTCTCGCCGATGACGATGCGCCAGGGAATGCCGACGAGGTCCGCGTCCTTGAACTTGACGCCTGCTCGTTCGTCGCGGTCGTCCATCAGCACCTCGAAGCCCTTCTCCTCGAGCGCCGCGTACAGCGCTTCGGCCGCCTCCATGGTCGGACGGTCGTTCACATTCACCGGCACAATCAGGAGGTGGAACGGCGCGATGGACAGCGGCCAGATGATGCCGTCCTTGTCGTTTCCCTGCTCGACCGCGGCGGCGGCGATGCGCGCCGGTCCGATGCCGTAGCTGCCCATGATGATCGGCTTCTCATTGCCCTGCTCGTCGAGATAGTTCGCCTTGAGCGGAACGGAGTACTTGGTCCCGAGCTTGAAGATGTTCCCGATCTCGATGACCCGATCGATCCGGAGCGGCTTGCCGCAGTGAACGCAGGCGTCCTCCGCCGCTGCGGTATGAATATCGCCGAACTCCGCGTCCGAGAGGTGCTGTGCCGCGGTGACGCCCTTCACATGGAAGCCTTCCTTGTTCGCGCCGGCGATATAGGTCCCGGTTTTGAGCACCGGGTCCGCGATCTTCCGGAGCTTGTGGCCCATGGGGCCGATGAATCCGGCGGGCACGCCCAAGGCCGACCTGATCTCGTCCTTCTGCGCGGGCCGGTGCGGGCCGATCAGCTTTGCCAGTTTCTTCTCGTGCAGGGTCTGATCGCCGCGCACCAGTGCCAGCACCGGGCCGTTGTCGGTCACGACCAGGATGGATTTGAGCAGCTGGTCGGGCGTGACCTTCAGGAACCGGGTCACTTCCTCGATGGTACGGCGCTCCGGCGTGGCGATCTCATCGAAGGGATCGTTCGACGCGGCCGAGGGCTTCGGCACCGAGAGCGCAAGCTCCGTGTTCGCCGCGTACCCGCAGCCGTCGCAGATGGCCACATCGTCCTCGCCGGCAGCAGAGGGGGCCATGAACTCGTGGGCCATGGAGCCGCCCATCATGCCCGTGTCGCTCTGGACCACGGAGAACCGGATGCCGCAGCGGGAGTAGATCCGCTTGTAGGCTTCGAGATGGAGCTGGTAGGACTTGTCGAGCCCTTCCTCGTCCTTGTCGAAGCTGTAGGAGTCCTTCATCGTGAACTCGCGCGTCCGGAGCACGCCGCTCTTGGGCCTGGCCTCGTCGCGGAGTTTGGTCTGAAGCTGGTACCAGATCTGCGGAAGCTCGCGGTAGGAGCGGATGTCGTGCGCCGCGAGCCAGGTCATGGTCTCCTCGTGGGTCATGGCAAGGCACATGTCGCGGCCGCTGCGGTCCTTCAAGCGGAACATCTCGTCGCCGATCACGTCCCAGCGGCCCGTCTGCTGCCAGACCTCCGCCGGGTTCAGGACCGGCATGGTTACTTCCTGGCCGCCGATAGCGTTCATCTCCTCGCGGATGACCCGGTTGACCTTCTCCATCACCCGGATGCCGAGGGGCAGGTAGATATAGAGGCCCGCGGCAAGCTGCCGCACGAAGCCCGCGCGCACCATCAGCTTGTGCGAAATCGCCTCGGCGTCCGACGGGGCTTCTTTGAGTGTCGGGATGAACATTTTGCTGTAGCGCATGAAACCTCCAAATGCTGGGGTCAGGAGTCAGAATCCAGAAGCCAGGAGAAATTCGTTCTTCTTCTCTCCTGACTACTGGCTCCTGGCTCCTGGCTTCCTCTCCAGGATGATCTTTTCAACTTCGGCGACAAGGACGTCTGCAAGCTCGGATTCCGGAAATTTCTTGATGATCTCCCCGTGCTTGAACAGAAGCCCCGTTCCCTTGCCGCCGGCGATGCCGATATCCGCTTCCCGCGCCTCGCCCGGCCCGTTCACCACGCAACCCATGACCGCCACGGTCAGGGGTTCGGTGATGTGGCTAAGACGCTTTTCCACGTTCTCGGCAAGCCCGATGATGTCGATCTCCGTCCTGCCGCAGGTGGGGCAGGAAATGATGTTCACCCCGCGCTGACGGATCTTAAGGGACTTCAGGATCTCGTAGGCCACGCGCACCTCTTCCACCGGGTCCGCGGTGAGCGACACGCGCATGGTGTCGCCGATGCCCTCGGACAAAAGGATGCCCAGGCCCACAGCAGACTTGATCGTGCCGGAATGGAGCGTGCCCGCCTCGGAGATGCCGATGTGCAAGGGATACTCCGACTTCTTCGAGAACAGCCGGTAGGATTCGACGGTGGTCAGCACGTCCGACGCTTTGAGCGAGACCTTGATGTTCCGGTAGTCCAGGTCCTCGAGGATGCGGATGTGGCCGAAGGCGCTCTCCACGATCGCCTCGGGCGTGGGGTGGCCGTACTTTTCGAGCAGATGCTTTTCGAGCGATCCTGCGTTCACGCCGATGCGGATCGGAATGCCCTTGTCCTTGCAGGCCTTGACGACTTCGGCGACCTTGTCTTTGCCGCCGATATTGCCTGGATTGATCCGGAGCCCGTCCACGCCCTGTTTCACCGCTTCGAGCGCCAGCGTATGGCTGAAATGGATGTCCGCGATGAGCGGTATCCTGGTCCCCTTGCGGATGGCTCCGATCGCCTTTGCAGCGTCCTCGTCGGGCACCGCTAAGCGCACGATCTCGCAGCCCGCCGCTTCAAGCCGCCCGATCTGGCCGAGCGTGGCAGCCGCGTCGCGCGTGTCCGTGTTGCACATGGACTGCACGGCAACCGGCGCGCCCCAGCCGATCTTGACCGATCCCAGCGTGATGGTCCGTGTTTTTTTGCGAGGAATTGGATTCATGATAAATGCAACGGAATCACCGCGAAGACGCGAAGAACGCAAAGAAAGACGATACAATTAACGTTGAATAATCTACGAGAACGGCTGTGATTCTCTCCGCTAGATAAGACTTATCATGCTTCTTCGTAGTCTTTTATCAGCGTTAATCAGCGTTGAGTGAATCTGATTCCTTCGCGCACTTGGCGCCTTCGCGGTTCAATTTCGCCTCTGAAATCCTATTTATTGAAAAACATCCTCATCAGGTCATTGTACGAGATGACCACGATCAGCGTCAGGAGCAGCACCAGGCCGATGCCCTGGCTCACTTCCATCACCTTGCGGGAGAAGGGCTTCTTCCGGATCGCTTCGATGATCAGGAAGAGGATCAGTCCGCCGTCGAGGATCGGGATCGGCAGCAGGTTCAGGATGCCTAGCTGCAGGCTGATGAATGCCATGAAGGCGAGAAAATCCGCGAGCCCCGACTGGGCCGCCTGGCCGGACATCTGGGCGATCATGATCGGGCCGCCCAGGGTCTTGACGGAGAGCTTGAGGGTGAAGAGCTGCTTCAGCACATCGACGGTCAGGCCGAAGAGATCGACGGTCCGCTTGAATCCCTTGATCACCGCCTCGACCGGACCGTACCGCTGCCGGATCATCTTGATGTCGTTCACCACGCCGATCACGCCGTAGCCCAGACTCTCGTTCTTCACCGGCGCGACCTTGACGGTCGCTTCCCCTCCGTCGCGGCGCACGACGATCGTCAGCTCCCTGCCGATGCTCTTCTTGATCATGTTCGAGAACTGGACCCAGTGGGACACGGGCACGCCGTCAACGGCAACGATGAGATCGCCGGGCCGGATGCCCGCCTTCTCCGCAGGCATGCCCGGCGTGAGGCTCTTGATCTGCGCGGGCATCTCGGGCAGAAGCCCCACCTCGCCCCCGCCGTTCTTGTCCGCCGCGGGCGAAAGCGACAGGGAGACGTCCTTTCCGTCGCGCTGTACGACCACGGCGAGGGTGCTCGACGGATTGGCCGCAGCGATGGACAGGGCCTTGGTCCAGTTCTCCACCTCCCGGCCCTTGATCGACCGGATCACATCGCCGCGCTGGAATCCCGCGCGCTCCCCGGCGGAGCCGCTCTCGACCCATCCGACCTTCGCGGGCTCCTCAAGATACTCCGGCACGCTCGCGCCCACCATGAATACGACGGGCATCAGTACGAATGCCAGGATCAGATTCATCGATGCGCCGGCAACGGCGATCTTCGCCCGCTGCCAGGGCGTCTTGGACGGGAATTCGTCAGGGGCGCCCGTTGCTTCCTCGTCGGGGTTCTCGCCCGCCATCTTCACGTAGCCGCCCAGGGGCAGCGCCGATATCACATACTCCGTATCGCCCTTCTTGAACCCCAGGCCGGGGATCTTCGGACCCATGCCGAGGGAGAACTTCTCCACCCGCACGCCGTTCCGCTTGGCCATGATGAAATGGCCGAACTCGTGCACGAACACGAGAATGCCGATTACGATCAGAAAATAGATTAATGTCATTTCAACTCCTTAGATCACCGCCTATGATCATAACGACAAACCATCCCGTCTCAAAGGACGAGATGAAAGACGATGCAATTCAACGTTGAAACATCTATGAGAAAAGCCATGATTCCCGCTAATAGATAAGATTCATCATGTTTCTTCATAAGTCTTTTATCCGCGCTAATCAGCGTTGAATAATCTGATTCCTTCGCGCACTTCGCGCTTTGGCGGTTCAACTGTTTTCGTTCTGCGTCTGTCGTCTTCCGCCTATCGCCTGACGGTTGTTACGATCCGCTCCGCCTCGTGCCGCGCCCAGAGGTCGGCCTTGAGCGCGTCCTCGATCGTCGCGAGATGCGCGGGATTGTGTGCTTCCATGGTCTGACGGATGACCCGGGCGATATCCGCGTAGCCGATCCTCTCGTCCAGGAAATGCTTGACCGCCACCTCGTTGGCCGCGGACAGCACGGCCGGCATGCTGCCACCAGCGGCAAGCGCGTCATAAGCATAGCCGAGGCAGGGGAACAGTTCGCCGTC
>JAKAHZ010000182.1 GCA_021814615.1 Nitrospirota bacterium
TGTCACCATGCCGCCCACCATGGGAGCGGCAATGCGCTTCATGACATCGGCTCCGGTACCGTGGCTCCACATGATGGGAAGTAGGCCGGCGATGATGGCAGTGACGGTCATCATCTTGGGACGAACGCGCATTACAGCACCCTCGATGATGGCGTCGTACAAATCGCGGCGCGTGAGCATCGTCCCTTCCGCCTGACGGCGGTCATAGACCTCGTCGAGGTAAACGATCATCACCACGCCCGTTTCGGCAGCGACGCCGGCCAGAGCGATAAACCCGACCCAAACCGCGACGCTCGTGTTGTAACTGAGCAGGTACAACAGCCAGAACCCTCCGATCAGCGCGAACGGCAGGGAGAGCATGACGATCATGGTCTTGGCGAAGGAGTGAAAATTGGTGTAAAGCAGCACCAGTATAATCAGCAGCGTGAGCGGGATGACGTACTTAAGCGTCTGCTTCGCATGCTCCATGTACTCCCACTGGCCGCTCCAGTTGAGGTAGTACCCTGGCGGCAGCTTGACCTTCTGATTGACGACCTGCATCGCCTCGTGGACATAAGTCCCGATGTCGACGCCCGCCACATCCACATAGACATAGCCCACGGGAACCGCGCCTTCCGTCTTGATGACGGGCGGCCCCATAGTTACTCGAATATCCGCGAGCTGGGTAATAGGCACCTGCGCTCCGCCCGGAGTTGCGACCAGGACCCTGTCGAGCGCCTGGGGATCGGTTCGGAAATCGCGCAGATAGCGCACGTCCACGGGATAACGTTCGCGGCCTTCGATGGTGGTTGTGACGTTCTTACCGCCGATGGCGGTTTCGATAACATCTTCGACGTCAGCCACCGTAAGTCCATAGCGGGCAATCGCGTCGCGGTTGATCTTGAAGTCCAGATAATAGCCGCTGGCTGCGCGCTCCGCGTATACGTTCCGGCTGCCGGGCAGATTGCGCAGGGCATCCTCAATCTGTTCTCCGATGTTCTGGATCACAGCCAGATCGGGCCCGAAGACCTTGATTCCGATGGGGGTGCGGATGCCGGTCGAAAGCATATCGGTCCGTCCCTTGATGGGCATCGTCCAGGAATTGGAAACGCCAGGGATGTGAATCGCGGCATCCATCTGGTTGATCAGCTTTTCCGGTGTCATGCCCTTCGGCCACTGATCTTCAGGCTTCAGAACAATCGTGGCTTCACCCATTTCGAGCGGGGCGGGGTCCGTGGAGGTGCGCGCACGCCCTCCTTTGCCGAAGACGGAAACCACCTCGGGAAACTGCTTGATGATCTTGTCCTCAAGTTGCGTTACGGCAATCGTCTCGGTAATGGACTGCCCGGGAAGTCCGCTGGGCATATAGAGAAGGCTGCCTTCGTACAAGGGCGGCATGAACTCCGAACCCAGCCGCCGAACGGGTAGAACGGTAACGGCCAGGGCGGCCAAGGCCAGCAGGATCACGGTTTTGGGGAACTTGAGGGCCAGGTGCACGAACGGCTTGTACGCCCAGATCAGGAAGCGGTTCACGGGATTCTTGTGCTCGGGCGCGATCTTGCCGCGAATGAAGAGCGTCATCAACACCGGTACCAGCGTGACGGAAAGCAGCGAGGCAAATAGCATCGAGAATGTCTTGGTGTAGGCGAGCGGCTTGAACAACCGTCCCTCTTGTGCCTGTAGCGAAAAGACCGGGATGAACGACACGGCAATAATGAGCAGGGAGAAGAACAGCGGTTTCCCAACTTCCTTTGCCGCAGCGAGAATGACCTCGTTCCGGTCTTCTTTCTTTCCTCCCGCTTCCCACTTTTCGAGGTGCTTGTGAGCGTTCTCGATCATCACGATGGCGCCGTCGACCATCGCGCCGATGGCGATCGCGATGCCGCTCAGTGACATGATGTTCGAATTGAGATGGATGTAATACATCGCAATGAACATCATGAGAATGGCGACGGGAAGCGTCAGGATCGCAACCAGCGCGCTACGCACATGGAAAAGGAAGATCAGGCAGACGATGCTGACGATGATCATTTCCTCGATCAGCTTCTCGCGGAGCGTGGCAATGGATTTCAGAATTAGCGTGGAGCGGTCGTATACCGGCACAATGTTCACGCCTTTGGGCAGGGAACTCTCGATCTGGGTGATCTTCTGCTTCACGCGGTTGATGAGAGCCAGCGCGTTTTCCCCGTAGCGCGCGACCACGATCCCGGCAGCAACCTGACCCTCGCCGTTGAGGTCGGCAAAGCCCCGCCGCATGTCCGGTCCGAGATGGACGTCCGCCACGTCGCGCAAATAGATAGGCGTGCCATCTCCATTGGTGCCGACGACCACCTTTTGCAGATCGGCGACTGAACGGATGTAGCCAAGCCCCCGGACCATGTACTCCCGGCCCGTGTATTCCACAACCCTTCCGCCCACATCGTTATTGCTCTTCCGAATCGCGGCGATGACGCGGTTGATCGGTAGATGATAGGCAAGCAGCGTGTCGGGGTTGATGTCTACCTGATACTGCTTTACGTAACCACCGATACTCGCCACTTCGGAAACCCCGGGCACGGTCTCCAGCGCATAGCGAATGTTCCAATCCTGAAGGCTTCGCAACTGGGCAAGATCGTGCCGTCCTGTCTTATCGACCAGCGCATACATGTACACCCAGCCGACCCCTGTCGCGTCCGGCCCCAGCGTTGGCGTGACGCCCGCCGGGAGGTTGCCCCGCACGCCCTGCATGTATTCGACGACGCGCGAGCGAGCCCAATAGAGATCTGTGTTGTCGTCGAAGATGACGTAGACGAACGAGAGGCCAAAGAAGGAATACCCGCGTACGACCTTGACGTGAGGCGCAGAGATCAATGCCGTCACAATGGGATAGGTCACCTGGTCCTCTACCAGATCGGGGCTGCGCCCCTCCCATTCCGTAAACACGATGACCTGTTTGTCGGAAAGATCCGGGATGGCGTCGAGCGGCGTATTCTTGAGCGCCCAGATCCCCCAGGCAACGACAAAAAACAGCCCAAGGAAGATGAAAAATTTGTTCCTGCTGCTCCAATCGATAATCTTCTCAATCATGGTTTTGTACCTTCCCGGTGGTCGTTGTGGCTTCAGCCTGCAGGTCAGTGAAACGCTTCAGTGCGCCGCCGTGCTGCGCGATGAAGCCGCGCGCCCGTTGCTCGCTCGAAAATGCCAGCACGCTCGGAGAGCAGCGGTCGAAGGTGCGAACGTAGACCGACTCCCTTCCGGGACTCTTCACGGCCGGCGCCATGCGCATGCAAAGATTCACGTTGCTGTTCTCAACAAACCAGGCGCTATCGGGATCGATGAGCCTACCGGATTCAAAGTCGGCGACTTTCAGAACTCGAAGTGGTTTGCCCGTCTGTTGCGCTTCGATAATGGCGCAGCGAACACAGCACGTTTCGTATCTCCGGCCTCCGATCATGACCAGCGCCCGTGTTTGCGGATGAATCTCTCGGCCCGAGAAAGGGCAAACCTTCGGCTGCCGGTGGCTAACGAGATACCAGGCGCCGCCGAGAACGGCGAGGACCATGACCAGTGCGACAAAACCGAAAATGTTGGGTCTTATTCGCATCACACACCTACTTGGCGCCTTTGCCCATGTTCATTCCGGGCATTGAGGCCGCCATCTGTTGCATGGCCGCTCCCAGACGGCTTTCCGAATCGATCAGGAAATTTCCTGAGGCGACGATTTTTTCGCCGGGTTTGAGACCGGCCAACACCACGGTTTGTCCGTCGAACTGATCGCCGATCTTGATGTCGCGCGGCTCGAAGTAGCCGTCGCCTTTGGCGATGAAGACCACCTGCCGCGTGCCCGAGTTGAGCACTGCTTCACTCGGCACCAGGGTCTGGGCTCCGTAGTCCACGTTGAGCTCGACATCGGCATACATGTCGGGCTTCAGCTCGTAGCCGGGATTTGGAAACTCCAGACGAACCTTGATGGTCCGGGTTTTCGGATCGAGGGTCGGGTAGATGTAAGTCACCTTGCCGCGATATGTCCTGCCCGGGAAATAGCTCAGTTGCATCTGGGCAGTTTGGCCGATATGCACATACGGGGCTTCATACTCGAAGATGTCCACGTAGACCCAGATGGTAGAAAGGTCGGCGATATCGTAAAGATCGGTCTCCGGGGTCACATAGGTTTGCTCATAGGCGTTCCGAGACATCACAAAACCGTTGATTGGCGAGTAAAGCGTCATGATCCGCTGTGCCTTGCCACTGGTCTCAATGTCATGGATCTGCGCGTCGCTGATGTCCCATAGGCGCAGACGGTCGCGGGTCGCGTTCAGAAGGGACTCCGCATCGGAGGAGACATCCGTGTAAGGGGTCTTTGCCAAGTACTGCTGGCCCTTGCGCGCGATCAGATACTCCTGCTCGGTGGAGACAAGATCCGGGCTGTACAGCGTAAAGAGGGGCTGGCCTTTCTCGATCAGCTTGCCGACATAATTGAGGTAGACGTTCTCGATCCAGCCGGCGACCTTTACATGAACGCGGGATATCTTTTCGTCGTCCATTTGCAGTAGTCCTACAGTGCGGATCGTCCGCTTCAGATGAGCACGGCGGACCGTCGTATAGGTCACGTTGATCTCCTGCTGCGTGGCCGGATCGAGCATAACCGTTCCCGGCGCCATGTTCTCCATGCCCGCCGTCTGGCCGCTGGAGCTGCCCGGCGTATTCATTCCAGGCATGTTGCTCATGCCCTGATTGGGCGCGGCGGTGCTTCCCTGAGGCTGCTTGCCTGACATGTCCATACCCGGCATGTTGCCCACGCTGCTGGACTGCGAGGGTGCCTGCTTGGGTGCCGGTCCTGCGCTCTGAGACGCGACCGAGGCCTGTTTGCGCACCGCATACCAATACGTGGCCCCGCCTCCAAGCAGGATTCCGGCAACCAGCAACCCAATTCCGATAACCAGCGCGCGTGCCGTCAAAGTAAGTTTCATGACTGTTCCTTCCTATTCCGTCAAATCGGTGTTGACCAGCGGCTCCATCCGTGCCAACGCGGTCTCGTAGTTGCTCAGTTCCTGGTAGTAGCCGACCTCGTAGTTCAGTACGTATACGAAGTTCTCGAGCATGGAGAGGAAATCCACCTTGCCCACTTCATACGCCGACATCGAGGATTCCAGCGCCAGCGACGATTGCGGGACAATCGCTTTAGAGTAAAGATTCATCAGATTCCGCGCCGAGGT
>JAKAHZ010000044.1 GCA_021814615.1 Nitrospirota bacterium
GAACGACTATTACCGTGACGTGCTGACCCTCACGGGGATCTACGTTGTCCTTGCCCTGGGCCTGAACCTGGTGGTTGGGCAGGTGGGGCTCTTGAACCTGGGCTACGTCTCCTTCTACGCTGTGGGCGCCTATACCTACGCCATTCTCTCCACCCGGTACGGACTTTCTTTCTGGCCCGGCCTTGCAGCCGGAGCTGTTTCGGCTTCCATCATCGCTCTCTTCATCGGGCTCTCGACACTCCGGCTCCGGGGAGACTATTTCGCCATTGTCACGCTCGGGCTGGGCGAGATCACACGGATCGTTCTGAACAACTGGGACGGTTTGACCGGCGGGCCCAACGGCATCACGCGCGTGGGCCGACCCAGTCTCGGCGGCTATGTGCTCTCCTCGCCCGGGGAGTTTTATTATCTCATTCTGCTCATCGCCCTCGTGACGGTCTTCGCCATGCGCCGTCTCATCTCCTCGCGCATCGGACGCGCATGGATCGCGATACGGGAGGATGAGATCGCTGCAGAGGCCATGGGCTTGAATGTTTTCCGGCTCAAACTGCTCGCCTTTGTCATCGCCTCTGCATGGGCCGGTATTGCCGGCGTCTTCTTCGCCGCGAAAATGGCCTTCGTATCTCCCGAAAGCTTCACCTTCTCCGAATCCATTATGATCCTGAGCATGGTCGTGCTGGGCGGCATGGGCAGTATTCCGGGCATCATCCTGGGAGCCTTCCTGTTGATCGCGCTTCCCGAGGTGTTCCGCGACTTCCAGGACTACCGCATGATCGGCTTCGGCGCAGCGCTGGTGGTCATGATGATCTTCCGTCCCCAGGGGCTGCTGGGGGGGAGGAAGAACTAGTTCGGAGTTCAGAGTAAGTGCGAAGTACAGAGAGTACAAAGTACAGTACAGAGTACAAAGTACAAAGTACCGAAGAACCAGTTCGGAGTTCAAAGTTCGGAGTGGCTTGTCAGCTTGTTCGCTTTTCAGCTGAGCTAAATTCATGCTTCTTCTCGAAACCAGGAATCTGACGAAACATTTCGGCGGGCTGAAGGCCCTTGAGGCGGTGGACCTGCGCGTCGAACGGGAGCGCATCGTCAGCATTATCGGCCCGAACGGTGCGGGGAAGACCACGTTCTTCAACTGCCTTACCGGCATCTATCAGCCGACGAAGGGCACTGTGGTCTTTCATGACCGCGACGTGACGGGCATGGCGCCGCACACCATCACAACGCTCGGCGTTGCACGGACCTTTCAGAACATCCGGCTCTTCGGCGGCATGAGCTGCCTGGAGAATGTCATGGTCGCCGCCCATTGCCGCACCCGGGCCGGCATCGCGGGCGCGCTCTTCCGGCCCAAGGCCGTGATCAAGGAGGAGCGGGACATGGCCTTCCGGGCTGTGGACATTCTCCGGTTCACGGGCCTGGAGGCAAAGCAGGACGTGAAAGCCTCCAATCTTTCCTACGGCGACCAGCGGCGGCTCGAGATCGCCCGGGCGCTCGGCACGGAACCGCACCTGCTCCTGCTTGACGAGCCCGCTGCGGGAATGAACCCCCAGGAGACCCAGTCCCTGATGGACCTGATCCGCAGGATACGGGACAACGGCGTCGCCATCATCCTGATCGAGCACGACATGAAGGTCGTGATGGGTATCTCGGACCGGGTCGTCGTGCTGGACCACGGCGTCAAGATCGCCGAGGGCGGCCCTCGGGACATCCAGCAGGACCCGGCGGTGATCGAGGCGTATCTGGGAAAGGAACATCAGCAGCATTGATAGGAAAGTTCATAGTTCAGAGTTCACCGTTCAAAGTAAAAACTGAAATTATTCCTTCCGTCTTTCACTACGGTATTTGGTCGAGATGAGTTTAAAAGTTTTGTGATGTTACTCTTAACTCTGGACCTTGAACTCTGAACTGGTTCTTTGCACTTTGTACTCTGTACGTTGTACCTGGTACGTGTTTTGAATTTATGCTTATTCTCTCCAACATATCCGTTTCCTACGGCATGATCGCCGCGCTCAAAGGCGTGACCCTGGAGGTCAGGCAGGGCGAGATCGTTGCGCTCATCGGCGCGAACGGCGCGGGCAAGTCCACGACGCTCATGGCCGTTTCGGGAGTCGTTCAACTCGCGGGTGGAGCTGTTTCCTACGACGGCGAGCGGCTGGACGGTCTGCCGGTGGACAGGGTCGTGCAACGGGGCATTTCGCAGGTGCCCGAGGGCCGGCGGATTTTTCCGCGCATGACCGTGCGGGAAAACCTCGAGATGGGCGCGTTTCTCCGGGAGCGCTCGGATCTGGAGCCGGAAATGGAACGGATCTTCGGTATGTTCCCGGTGCTTGCCGAACGGCGCTCGCAGCTCGGCGGGACATTATCCGGCGGCGAACAGCAGATGCTTGCCATCGGCAGGGCGCTTATGGCAAAGCCGAAGGTTCTGCTCCTGGACGAGCCGTCGCTCGGGCTTGCGCCGATCATCGTGAGCCGGATCTTCAAGATCATCGAGGAGATCAACAAGCAGGGCACGACCATCCTTCTCGTGGAGCAGAATGCCAGGGCCGCTTTGCGGCTATCGCATCGCGGTTATGTCATGGAAAGCGGCAGGATCGTGATGGAAGGTCCATCCGCTGATCTGGAACACGATGAGGGGATCAGGAAGGCGTATCTTGGAGAATAATTAAGACAGTACAGAGTACCAAGTTCAACGTACCAACCGGCGAGTACCAAGTACCAAGACCCCTGTGATGAACAACATCAAACTCATCCTCGAATACGACGGCACGAACTATCACGGCTGGCAGTCCCAGGCAGGAAGCGGCAGGCCCACGATCCAGGACACGCTCGAGGCTGCGATCGCGGCGGCAGGGGAGGCGCATCCGAAGGTTCTTTCTTCCGGCAGGACAGATGCGGGAGTTCATGCCTGGGGGCATGTGGCGAACTTTCATACAGCGAACTCCATGCCGGCCGAGGCGTGGGCGCCGGTGCTGAACCGCAAACTTCCCCTCGACATACGCATTCTCTCGTCTGAAGAAGTTCCCGACGATTTCCATGCGCGGCACAGCAGCCGGGGCAAGATCTACGAATACCGCATCCTGAACCGGCGCACGCCCTCTGCCCTGGAGCGGAACAGGGCCTGGCATGTGGACCGCAAATTGAATGTTGCAGCGATGAAACGCGCTGCAGGGGCGCTCGTCGGAAAACACGACTTTTCTTCGTTTCGGAGCTCGGGGTGCAATGCGAAGAGCCCGGTGCGGAGAATGCGGTCTCTTGTTGTTCGAAAACGGGGTGATACCCTCACCGTTACCCTTGAGGCTGACGCTTTTCTCATGCACATGGCCAGGAACATCGTGGGCACCCTGGTTGAAGCGGGACTCGGCAGGTTTACGGAAAAGGATATAAAGGCAATTCTTGCATCCCGTGACCGAAGGCAAGCTGGAAAGACTGCTCCTGCTCACGGGCTGTATCTCCTTCAAGTGCACTATTGATCAATGTATGCAACATATCAGGTTGTTTCATTGTGAATCGTCTTTTATTTCTTCTTTTTCTTTTGTAAATCAGCGAAAATACCAGAGATAATGCATTGTATTTGCAGGATAAAATAGTTGCAATATCCTGCTACATTCTAAAATTAGAGTTTTGCAAAATATGCTTGCCTTTGACACCTAAGTTGTGCTATTGTCCTTGCTTGTTTGGATCTTTTTCCCGCCTTTTGGAGGTACGTTCAGAACCAGTCCCGATCTTTTTGCCGCATATAAAATTGCTGGAAAGGAGAGGCTATGAGGATTTTGGTTCGTGTACTACCGTTCTTGCTGTTCGCTTTCCTCCTGGTGCCGGCCGCAGGCGCGGCAACCGACGCTGCAACGTGCCTGAGCTGTCATGAGTCCATGGAAGGCTCCGTCAAGGTTGAGAAGGAAAAGTATTCGAAGTCCGTTCACGGTTCCTTCGACTGCGTCATGTGCCACATGACGCCCAAAGGTGACCAGCACCAAGGGTTGGTCGGATCCACTCCGGACAAGGCCGTCAAGGACCTTGCGCAGGAAATTTCGCCCAAGGGCCTCAAGGACCCGATCGCGCAGGCCGCGTGCGTGACCTGCCACCCCGATCAGTACGCCGCATATACCAAGAGCATCCACGGCCAGAACATCATCACGAAAAAGTCCTCCGACGGCCCTGTCTGCACGAGCTGCCACGGTTCTCCGCATTATATCGAAGCGCGCCCCAGCGCTGCGTCCAAGGTGTACCTCTACAACATCGTGATCTCCTGCGGTTCCTGCCACGAGGAGAAACACCTGATCGAGAAATATCACTTCTCGCCCCTCGTCATGGAACGGTACCAGGAAAGCTTCCACGGCCGGAAGCTGCTGCTCGGCCACACGGGCGCCCCGTCCTGCGCAAGCTGCCACGGAGCACACGACATCGTGAGCGTCAAGGACCCCGCGTCGCCGGTGGGTTCCGTGGAGGCGAAGAAGAAGACCTGCGGCAAGTGCCATCCGGGAGCCACGGATAAGTTCGTCGCCGCCATCACGCACCAGCCGCTCCATCCCATCGCGCACTGGACCGAGATCGGCCTGATCATCCTGACCGTGAGCGTCTTCGTCTTCATCATCGTCCATGTGCTGCTTGACATCTTCGCCGACATTCGCGACCGGCTGTTCCGGAAAGGGGGAGGCCATTAATGGATAAGAACATTCCGCAGGAGATCGAGCGGTTCGACGTCTCCGCACGGACACAGCATATCATCATGTTCGTCACGTTCCTGCTCCTGTCCTTCACGGGCTGGGGGCTCAAGTACGCCGGCGCGGTTCCGTCCAGCGCCTGGATCAAGGTCTGGGGCGGCCCGAAGATCGCGGGCATCATCCACCGCGTCGCCGGGATCATCATGCTCCTGGACTTCATCTACCACCAGTTCTATCTCCTGAACCTGTGGCGGAAGAAGGACCTCCGGCTCACGATCATCCCCATGCCGAAGGACATCGTGGACCTGGTCCACAACTTCATGTACTACTTCGGCCTCCGGAAGGAAAAGCCCTATTTCCGGAAGTTCACGTACCTCCAGAAGTTCGACTACTGGGCGGTGTACTGGGGCATGTTCATCATCGGGACCTCGGGCTTCTTCCTGGCCTTCCCGGTGACCGTGTCGGTGCTCTTCCCGACCTTCACGCTCGGATGGATCTGGGACGTGGTGTTCATCATGCACAGCGACGAGGCTCTTCTGGCCATCGTGTTCATCCTGATCATCCACTTCTACAACGAGCATCTGCGCTCCGAGCACTTCCCCATGAACTGGCTGTGGCTCACGGGAAAAATGTCCACGGAGACGCTGAAGCATCATCATCCCGCCGAGTACGACTACCTCTTCGGCAAGGACGGGAAGTACAAGGGATAGGAAGAAGATCGAATCTCGCAGTCAGCGAAGCGGCGGCCTTTCGGGGTCGCCGCTTTTTTATTGTCTAAACGAAATCATCGCAACCCAACGGCATCTCTCGCGGAGACGCAGAGAGCGCCGAGAAGGGCGATACTCCCCTGCTCGATGAGAATATGCGTCGTTTACTATGAACTCTGAACGTTGAACTTTGAACTGCCGTAAAAAGTCTCTTGGCGTCTCTCCTGTTTTCGGGTACAATGGCCTTCGCATCAGCCGTACTATCATCTCACGTACAGGGAGTCTATCCTATGGCAACACTCAGCGGGTCCCGTGCCTTCAGGCTCCGGGGCGTCATCGGCGTGGTCCTGATCGCGCCGGTTCTTCTGGCCATTCTCGTCAGTTATCCGCTCATCCGGCCCGGCAGCGGCTGGAATCTCGTCATGGACATCGTCGGATGGGGATGCTATGTCACCTATGTGCTCTTCCGCATCTGGGCAATGCTGTTCCTCGGCGGCAGGAAGGACAGCCAGCTCCAGACCGAGGGGCCCTATTCGATCACGCGGAACCCGTTGTATGTGGGAAGCCTCTTTTTCGCCCTGGCAGTCGCGTTCCTGTTCAAGAGTCTGCTGGTCGCGGGTATGATCGTCATCATCGGCATCGTGTATCAGCGCGGCGTGATCACGGCGGAGGAAAAGGTGCTGGAAGGGTTCTTCGGCGATGCGTTCCGCGAATACTGCAGGCGCACGCCCCGGTTCTGGCCGAAATTATCGCTGCACCATGCCCCGGCAACGGTGACGGTGAACCTCAAGGATTTCAAGGTGGAGATGCGGCGGCAGCTCATGGCCGCGTTCCTGCCCATCGCCGCTCAGGCGATCACCTATCTCCGCTCCCAGCCGGGCTGGCCGCACTGGTTCATGATCCCGTAGAAGGTGAGCCAAATCGGTTTTCCGTCATTGCGATGAGCGAAGCGAAGAAGCAATCTCGTAGTTGAATCTTGTGAAGGAAACACTGCCGGCGGCGGTCCGAAAGGGCCGCCGTTTTCATTGCACATGATAGGAAAGGAAACGCCGCATCATGACCGACACCACGAATCATATCGCAACGATCGCCGGGGAACTGAACCTGTCGGAAAAACAGGTCGCCGCATGCGCGCAGCTGCTCGACGAAGGGGGAACGGTTCCCTTCATCTCCCGGTATCGCAAGGAGGCGACCGGTTCCATGGACGAAGTGGCCGTTGCCGCTGTTCGCGACCGTCTGGAAGAGCTGCGCGAGCTGGGAAAGCGGCGCGAAGCGATCCTGAAATCTCTCGAAGAGACGGGCAAGCTGACCGAGGAGCTCAAGGCAAAGGTCCTGGCCGCGGAGGCCATGACCGTACTGGAGGATATCTACCTGCCCTATCGTCCCAAACGGAGGACCCGGGCCGCCATTGCGAAGGAAAAAGGCCTGGAACCGCTGGCGATGCGCATCTTCAGCCAGGATGCGGGAATCGATCCTTCGGCCGAAGCTGCCGCGTACATCGATGCGGAGAAAGGCGTTGCAACCGCCGATGAAGCGCTCGCCGGCGCCCGGGACATCATCGCCGAGACGGTGAACGAGGATCCGCAGGCGCGCCAGGCCATGCGGACGCTTTTCACGTCAAAGGCGGCGTTCCGGACCAGGGTGATCGCGGGAAAGGAAGAGGAGGGGAGCAAGTACAAGGATTACTATGACTGGCAGGAAGCGGTTTCCTCCGCGCCGTCTCATCGCATCCTTGCCATGCGGCGGGGCGAGAAAGAGGGGTTCCTGGTGCTGCGCGTCACGCCGCCGGAGGAAGACGCCCTGGCGCTCCTGGAATCGCTGTTCGTGAAGGGCGGCGGTCCGGCTTCGGCTCAGGTGAAACTCGCGATCCATGACGGGTATAAACGTCTGCTGTCGCTCTCCATGGAGACGGAGACGCGTCTTGTGTCCAAGGACCGCGCGGACGGCGAAGCCATCCGCGTCTTCGCCGGCAATCTCAGGCAGCTTCTGCTGGCGCCGCCCCTGGGAAGGAAGAATGTCCTCGCCATCGACCCGGGCTTCCGCACGGGCTGCAAGGTGGTGTGCGTGGACCGGCAGGGAAAACTCCTGCACCACGACGTGATCTATCCGCTCTTTAACGAGAAGAGCGCGGGCGGGGCCGGCGCCAAGGTGGCGGAGCTTTGCCGGACCTTCGGCATCGAGGCGATCGCCATAGGGAACGGCACGGCGGGACGGGAGACCGAAGCCTTCGTACGGCGTCTCGGGCTGCCGGCCTCGATCCGGATCGTCATGGTGAACGAGAGCGGGGCGTCGATCTATTCCGCTTCGGAGGCGGCGCGCGAGGAATTTCCCGGCGAGGATGTAACGGTGCGGGGCGCCGTATCGATCGGCAGACGTCTGATGGACCCCCTCGCGGAGATGGTCAAGATCGATCCGAAATCGATCGGCGTGGGCCAGTACCAGCACGATGTGGACCAGGCAGCGCTCAGGAAGAGCCTCGATGACGTGGTGATGAGCTGTGTGAATTCCGTGGGCGTGGAAGTGAACACGGCGAGCAAGCAGCTGTTGACCTATGTCTCCGGGCTCGGGCCGCAGCTCGCAGGGAACATCGTGGCCTACCGCAACACGAACGGACCTTTTCATTCACGGGAAGATCTGAAACAGGTGCCGAAGCTCGGGCCCAAGACCTTCGAACAGGCGGCGGGGTTCCTGCGCATCAGCGATGCAGCGCATCCGCTGGACCGCAGCGCGGTCCATCCCGAGTCCTATCCGGTCGTGGATGCCATGGCAGCGGACCTGGGATGCACGATTGCCGATCTCCTGAACAGCGCCGAGCTCCGGAAGAAGATCGCGACGGAACGGTATGTAACGGAGAAGGTCGGTCTGCCGACGCTCCGGGACATCATGGGGGAGCTCGCCAGGCCGGGCAGGGACCCCCGGGAGCAGTTCGAGACCGTGCAATTCGCCGAAGGCGTGGAGAAGATCGAGGATGTGCAGCCGGGCATGCGGCTCCCCGGCGTGGTGACGAACATCACAGCCTTCGGGGCGTTTATCGATATCGGCGTGCATCAGGACGGACTGGCCCACATCAGCCAGCTGTCGGACAAGTATATCAAGGATCCGAACGAGGCGGTCAAGGTGCACCAGAAGGTGATGGCAACGGTGCTCGAAGTCGATGTGAAGAGAAAGAGGATATCGCTCTCGCTCAAGACGAACCCGCAGCAGGCGACGAGGGAAGCGAAACGGCAGATTCCAACGGAGCAGAAACCGAAACACCAGGCCGATCTCTCGGCCCTTCAGCAGGCTTTTATGAAGAAACGGACCTGACGAAAATGCATCTCCGGAGAAGCACGGCAATTCCGGGAGGGCAGGAGAGAAAGCGAACTACTGATTATATCCGCCGCTCGTAGTAACAGGCGGGGCAGCGCCAGGCTTTCGCAGCGGGGTACCAATGCATGGTCTTTTTGCAGGCCGGACAGGGTTTCGATTTGGTCCATACCTGACCGTTTTGCGACCCCGTCGTGGATTCTTCATACAAACCCGAGGCGCTGGAGGACGCCGGTTCCTCCGGCTCGGGGGACCCGAATATCTCGTCCGAGGAAGGAGCGGGTTTCGACGCGGCAGCCGTTCCGTTCTTTGCTTCGCTTTTTCCCGGGCCGTCAGCGCTAGCCTCTTCATAGGCGCAGGAATAGCAAAGCCACAGTTTGTCGACCGTGTGATAGTTCATCCTGCCGCCGCACATGGGGCATTTCTTCTGCCACTCCGAATCCTCCTGCGGCTGGTTGGAAGCGATGATAATCTCGGCCGCCTCCTTGACTTCCTTTATCTGGGCGGGAAGACCGCTCTTCTGCGATTCTCCTGCGGCGGGCTGCGCTGCCGCCGCTGCCGGAGCTTTCTCGGTTGAACTCTCTTTTTTCGCGGGCGCCTTGGCCGGGACCGGGGTGGGCTGCGCTGCCGGTTTTTCCGCGGTGAAATCCTCGATCTTGTTCTTGATGGCGCCGATCTCCGATCCCATGTCGGAGAAGAGGTTCTTCAAGGCCTTCTCGATAACTTCCGTTTCCTTTTCCTTCGACTCCATGCCTTTGAGGATTTCCTGATCATCCTTCTCCATCTGCACGATCTTATCGCGCAGCTTCGCGATCTCGTCCCGGATCGCCTTGGATTTGGCTTCCATGGACTTGATCTCCGAGCGCCAGTCGGGAAGCGTGGGCAGGAGGCTCTTCTCGAGGATCCTCAGCTCTTCGAGCTGATGGTTGACGGCCTTGACGATCTCCTGCTGGCTCAGCTTTGACGTGGTCGAGAGCGCCTTGATGGCGGCGTGATAGCGCTGCTTTTCGTCGGGGATGATCTCGTGGAACGAATCCAGGAGCCCGCGAAGCTTGCCGAAGATAGCGTCGTCGCTGTCCGTAACCTTCCCGATCTCCTCGCGCAGGCGCTGGATCCTGGATGAAAGGTCGTTGCCGCCCTTCGATTTTACAAAAAGATCGGAAACCATCTGGGAAAGATTCCTGTTCGAATTCTTATCCTTGGACATGCTATCCCCCGCGTGAAATACGGCACGGCGCGTACGATCATGGAATTTCTGGTCTATTATACACTATTTTGCATCCGCGCTAAAGCACGATCTGTGGGGATCTATTCCGTCACTCGGGATCAGGCGTTCCCAACGTGGCCTTTAAAGTATGGGTGTCCTGCAAACGCAAGGACCGAAACCGGGTAGCATCGCCAGTTGAGGAACATTTATCGCCGGAGACAAAGGAGAAAGTATCAAAGATCGAGGGAGAACTGCGTCTTTATTCTTTACTTCTTTCGCCTAAAGGTATCCGCTTGTTGGTACTTTTTTTATGTACTTTTTAAGGTCTGACGCAGCGTACGAGGTTGGTCCATCCTGTTTTGTTGGCATAACCTTCAGCATTATTGGGACCTAAGAATACGTGATACGCTTGATCTGCGTCATAGCTGGTGCTTGACCAATACATGCCAACGTATTGACCGTTAACCTGTGCGTAATGGGTGCCTTCAATTTGCTCATAAATTGAGGAAGAGTTTAGCCCCCAGAGTTCTGTCCGGCTCGGGAGACGCCAGTCATCGTAGCCCCCGATAATTGCGTTATCGCAATATGTACCGGCGTCATACCAATTCCGTTTAACATTATCATCCTCCTTTTGCCAGGTAAGATTGGTTGCTGGATCGGTAACTGTAGCAGGCGCATTTTCCCGTACGCAGCGCACAAGATTGGTCCAACCTGATTTGTTCGCGTAGCCTTCTGCATTATTGGGTCCTAAAAACACATGATACGCCTGATCGGCGTCATAACTGGTGCTTGACCAATACATGCCAGCGTATTGACCACCGCCAAGATCTGCATAATGGGTGCCTTCAATCTGGTCATATATTGAGGAACTGTTAAGCCCTTGAAGTTCCTCTCTACTTGGTAGCGTCCAGTCATCGTATATACCGATATCAAGATTCTCACAATAGGTGGCAGCGTCGTACCAATTCCGCTTCACGTTATCATCGGTCTTTTGCCAGATAAGGTTAGTGTCTGGGTCAGACACTGTTTGAGAAGTTGTCTGTAGCACAGAATCGAGTGTAGTCTGGAAATGTGTTGTTGCAGTCGCGGCGGAAACGAGTGCCGTAGCTGTGATACCCGCCGGCAAGGAGAAGGTGTCGATAAATTGATCGAAGAGTAGGGTTTTCCCTTTACAATTATCGTCAGTTGTAGAATCGATGGTGAGTTTTGTCGTGCCTGTAGAAACCGTGAGTAAGAATCGTACCAAATTCACCGTCATTTGATCGTCTGCGGTTGCGTTTACGTCATTTCTTGCTTTTTTGACGAGGTCAAGAGGCGTGATGAGGCTTTGCCCGGTCGCCTCGCCAAGGATGATGTCGCCGACTTTGAATGATACGTTCTGCCCGCTGATATATTTAAACATACCAGTTCCATCCGTCTTGCCTGTAACGGTGCCGGATGAATAAGTCAGGCCTTCAACAGGGGCATCAATAAACTGTCCGTATAGAGTTACTATATTATTACCACCGCTATCACCGCTCGGGGGGGTATCTCCACCCCCGCCGCACGAAATGAATCCGACTGCAACTGTAATGCAAACCAGAGCCCACACTAGACTCTTCCTCATCTTGACTTCCTCCTTTTGAAAGTTGAGCGGCCTTTGTCCGCTCGGACTGCTGGTTGGCGTAGAACGATATTTTGCCGGATCCAACATGTTATTCTCGGGACGGCTTACACTAGCACAGATCGAATGAAATGGTCAATGAGAAACCGGGATTGGTTGGTTGACTCGTTGAATTAAATAAAAAGACTCTACGGACATCTAATTGGAAAGACATTCTTTACTCTTTCTATCAACTCGTCTCGTTCAACACAAAAAAATCCCTGGCCGTTTCCGACCAGGGATTTTTCATTTCTTGTTTTGTTTATGCGCTTAATCATCCGCCCGTTGCAAGGGATGCTGCTTTCGGCGCACTTGTCACCTGGACGGCGCAGACCTTGAACTCCGGGATCTTGACCGTGGGGTCGAGCGCGTCGTTGGTCAGCACGTTCGCCGCTGCCTCGGCGTAATGCATGGGTATGAAGAGCGTTCCTGCGGAAACCTGGTTCGTGACGCGGACAGCGATCGTCACCTCGCCGCGTCGCGAACTGACGATGACCCTGTCTCCATCCGCAACGGACAGGCGTTCCGCGTCGCTCCGGTTCATCTCCACATAGGCCCGTCCGGCATGCTTCTCGATGGGCGGCACGCGGCGGCTCATGGACCCGGAATGATACTGGTAGAGGTTCCGTCCCGTGGTCAGGATGAAGGGATAGTCGTCGGAGGTCACTTCCGCCGGTTCCTTGAAGGCGATCTGCACGAAGGGGACCTTGCCCTTAGGAAACCCATCCTTGTAAAGGTACTCGGTCCCGTGGTGCTCCGGCGTGGGACAGGGCCAGGCAAGGCCGCGGCCTTTCAAGCGGTCGTAGGTCATGCCGCCGAGGGCTGGCCAGAGCCCGGCAAACTCGTTGAACACCAGCTCGGGCGAGCGGTATTCCATGGGGTAGCCGAGATGGCGCGACAGGGCGATGATGATCGAGAGGTCGTCCCATGCCTCGCCGGGAGCGTTCACTGCGCGCCGCACGCGCTGGACCCTGCGCTCCGTGTTCGTGTAGGTCCCTTCCTTTTCGTAGGAGCAGGCGGCAGGCAGGACCACCTGGGCGAGCTTTGCGGTCTCGGTCAGGAAGATGTCCTGCACCACGAGGAACTCGAGGTTCTTCAGGGCCTCGATGGTGTGGTGCTGGTTCGGATCGGTCAGCACGGGGTTCTCGCCCATGATGTAGAGGCCCTTGAGCCTTTTGTCATGGGCGGCATGGATCATCTCCGTCGTGGTGAGCCCCGGCTTGGGAGAGAGCTTCTTGCCCCAGGCCTGCTCGAACTTCTGCTGTACCTCCGGAAGGTCTACGCGCTGATAGCCCGGATAGACATTGGGCGCGCAGGCCATGTCCGAGGCGCCTTGAACGTTGTTCTGACCGCGCAGGGGATTCACGCCGGTGTGCGGCCTGCCGATGTTGCCCGTGAGCGTGGCCAGGTTCGCGATGGCCTTCACGTTGTCGGTGCCGCAGGTGTGCTGCGTGATGCCCATGGTATAGAAGATGCCGGCCTTGCGGGAGCCGCCGTAGAGCCGCGCTGCGCGGATGATGTCGTCTTTCGGCACGCCGGTGAGTTTCGACACGCGCTCGGGCGTGAAATCGCGCACGCTGTCCTTCCAGGCGTCGAAACCCTCGGTCTTGTCCCGAATGAACTCGTCGTTCTGCAGGCCTTCCTGCACGATCACCTGGCCCATGCCGTTCAGGAGCGCGATGTCCGTGCCGGGCCGCATGGGCAGGTAGAGCTCGCTGAACTTGACCATGGGCACGGCCCGGGGGTCCGCCACGATGATCTTTGCGCCCTTGCGATAGGCCTTGATCATGCGGTTGGCGATGACGGGGTGGGTTTCCTTGGTGTTCGAGCCGATGATGAAGATGACCTCCATGCCCTCGATATCTGCGATGGAGTTCGTCATGGCTCCCGAACCGAAGATTGCGGCCAGACCGGCCACCGTGGGGGAGTGTCAGAGCCGCGCGCAGTGATCGACGTTGTTCGTGCCGATGCCTGCGCGCATGAACTTCTGGAAGAGGTAGTTCTCCTCGTTGGTGCACCGGGCGGAGGAGAGGCCGCCCAGGGCGTCGGGGCCGTGCTCTTCCCGGATCTTCCTGAACCACGATGCCGTGTATTCCAGGGCCGCGGTCCAGGTCGTCTCCTCGAACTCGCCGCTTTTCCGCTTGATGAGCGGCTTGGTCAGCCGGTCGGGGCTGGAGACGAAGGGATAGCCGAACCGGCCCTTGACGCAGAGGAACCCTTCGTTCCAGGTCCAGGGCCTGGAGGTGATGCGGATGATCTCGTTGTTCTTCGAATGGACGGTGATGTTGCAGCCCGTGCCGCAGTAGGGGCAGACCGTGTCGGTCTCCTTCACGCCTTCGTACCGGCCCTTGCGCTTCCAGAGCTTGCCGGTGAGCGCGCCGGTGGGGCAGACGTGCACGCACTGGCCGCAGAACTCGCAGTTCAGGTCGTCCTCGTAGGCGGTGGTGATCTTGGACTTGAAGCCCCGGTAGCCGAAGTCGATGGCCTCCACGCCCTGGATCTCCTGGCAGACCTTCACGCACCTGCCGCAGAGGATGCACTTCTCCAGGTCCCGCTCGATGAAGGGATTGCCGTCCTTCTTCGCATAGGTCCTGCGCTCGCCCGCGTATTCCTGTCCCTTCACGCCGTAAGTGTAGGCGAGCTCCTGGAGCTGGCAGCTGCCCGTGGACTCGCAGGTCATGCAGTCGTTCGGGTGGTCCGAGAGGATCAGCTCGAGCACGAACTTCCGGTGCTGCTCCAGCTGTTCCGTGACGGTCGTGATCTCCATGCCTTCGTTCACCGGCGTGGTGCAGGAGGCCACGGGCCGCGGCACGCCCTTGATCTCCACGACGCAGAGCCGGCAGCCGCCGAAGGGCGTGAGCTGGGGATGCTTGCAGAGGTTCGGGATGGCGATGCCGTGGCGGTTCGCCGCCTCGAGGATCGTGAGATCGTCGGGCACCGTGATCTTCTTGCCGTTTATGGTGAGCGATACCATTGCCATCTGTGAACCCTCGTTCGAACCTGAAGGTTTTGCCACGAAGACGCGAAGGCGCGAAGCCTTTTCTTTTTGAAGGTTTCTTCGTGTCTTTGAGTCTTTGTGGCGAGAGCTTCCTTCTATTCCCGATTCACCGACCCGAACTTGCAGACCTCGAAGCAGGCGCCGCAGCGCACGCACTTGGCCGCATCGATCCGGTGAGGTTTCTTCTTCTCGCCCGACACCGCACCCGAGGGACAGGCGCGCAAGCAGGCGCCGCAGGCCTTGCACGTTGCTTCGTCGATGGAGTAGGTGAGCAGGCCCTTGCAGACCTTGGCCGGGCATTTCTTGTCCCGGATGTGCGCCTCGTACTCGTCGCGGAAGTACTTGAGCGTGGAGAGGACGGGGTTCGGCGCGGTCTGGCCGAGGCCGCAGAGCGACATAGCCTTGATGCCGCCGGCCAGCTTTTCGAGGCGCTCGATGTCGTCTTCCTTTCCCTTGCCCGTGGTGATCCGCTCCAGCGTCTCCAGCACGCGCTTGGTCCCCACGCGGCAGGGCACGCACTTGCCGCAGGATTCGCTCTGGGTGAACTGGACGAAATACTTGGCCACGTTCACCATGCAGTCGTCGGCATCCAGCACGATCATGCCGCCGGAGCCCACGATGGAGCCCACCTTGGCAAGGGACTCGTAATCCACGGCGATATCGAGCATGCTTGCGGGAATGCACCCGCCCGAGGGGCCGCCGGTCTGGACCGCCTTGAAGGGCCTGCCGCTCTCGATGCCGCCGCCGATCTCCTCGATGATCTCCCGGAGCGTGATGCCCATGGGCACCTCGATCAGGCCGGGGTTCTTGATCTTGCCGGTGAGCGCGAAGACCTTGGTGCCCTTGGACTTGTCCGTGCCGAAGCCGGCGTACCAGCCGCAGCCGTTCCGGATGATCGCGGGGATGTTCGCGAAGGTCTCGACGTTGTTGATGACCGTGGGCTTCTGCCAGAGGCCGCGGTTCACGGGGAAGGGGGGCTTGGGCCGCGGCATGCCGCGCATGCCTTCGATGGAGGCGATGAGCGCCGTTTCCTCGCCGCAGACGAAAGCGCCGGCGCCCAGCTTGATCTTGATGTCGAAGTCGAAAGCGCTGCCGAAGATGCCCTTGCCCAGGTAGCCCCGCGTACGCGCCTGATCGAGCGCCTTCTTGAGCCGTTCGACCGCCAGCGGATACTCCGCGCGGATGTAGACGTAGCCGTTCCGGGCGCCCATGGAGAAGGCGCCGATGATCATGCCTTCAATGACCGCGTGCGGGCTGCCCTCGATCACGGCCCGGTCCATGAACGCGCCGGGGTCGCCTTCGTCGGCATTGCAGATGATGTACTTGTCGTCGCCCCGGGACTTCCTGCCGAGCTCCCACTTGAGGCCCGTGGGGAAGCCCGCGCCGCCGCGGCCCCGGAGGCCCGACATCTTGACTTCCTCGATCACTTCCTCGGGCCTGCGGTTGGTCAGGCATTCTCGGGCCGCTTCATAGCCCTTCACCGCCTCATAGGCGTCGATATCCTCGGGATCGATCCTGCCGCAGTCGGCGAGCACCACCTTGATCTGCTTCCGGTAGAAGGAAGCGTACACCTCGTCGACGAGCCATTCAGTAATCGGCTTTCCGGCGACGAGGTGCTCGTCCACGATGCGCTGCACCATGTCGGGCTTGATGTACTGGTAAACGGTCTTGACATCTCCTTGATGGACCTCGACGAGCACGTCGCGGGCGCAGAGACCCATACAGCCAACCTGGTGGGAAGAGCAGCGTTCCCTGACCTGGGCGGAGACGCCCGCGTCAACAAGCGCCGCATGGAAGGCCTCGATGACCTGCTTGCCGCCCGCGGCGATGCCGGCCGGCCCCATGCAGACGCGTATGAGCGTTTCTGAAGCCACTTATTTCTTCCTCAGGGATTTGATCTCTTTGATCACGGCGTCCGTCGTTGTTTTGCCGTGGACCGCCCCGTCCACGAGCACGACGGGGGCGAAGCTGCAGAATCCCAGGCAGGCGACCTTCTCGACGGTGATCTGGCCGTCCGTGGTCGTATCCTCTTCGTCGGTAACATGGAGCTCCCGCTGGATGCCGCTCATGATGCGTTCCGCGCCGCGCACGTGGCAGGCCGTGCCGCAGCATGCCGTGACCTTGTGCTTGCCCACGGGACGGAGGCGGAACTGGGCGTAGAACGTGGCCACGCCGTAGAACTTGCTGGCGGCAATGCCGAGCTCCCGGGAGAAGAACTGGACCGCCTCGCGCGGCACATAGCCGAAGGCGTCCTGCGTTTCCTGGAGCAGGGAGATGACGTTACCGCCTGATTCGCGATAGCGGGAAAGAATGTTATCGAGGGTTTTCTGCATAAGAAATATTAATGAATTTATAATAGATCACAATAGAAAGGTATTGCAAGAAAAAAAGTAACACTCGGGTGCAAATCTCTGGAATTAAAAAACAATTCTTAATTAGAAAGATGTCAATGGTAACTGTTCGATACGTTCAAAAGGACCCCCGGCGTTGGAGCGGCGGGAGGGGACAACCGGGGGATCAGGCGGCATGGGGACAGGAACGCCCATGCCGCCGGCAAGAAGACACGGACTCGTCTAGCGGGCGATGTAATCCCGCAGATAGTGGATCTCGGCGTGGAGGTTCTTGACCATGGTCTGGATGATGTCGCGGATGGAAAGCATGCCGATGACCCTGCCGTTGTCCAGCACGGGCAGGTGACGGATGTTCTTCTCCACCATCGTGGCCATGACATCGTTCAGTTCGTCGTCCGGCACGGCGACCATGAGGTTCGTGATCATGATGCCTGATATCGGGATGTCCTTGAAGTTCTTGCCGTCCGACGAGATGTAGCACCTGACCACATCGCGCTCGGTGAAGATGCCGAGGGGTTTGCCCTGGTCCATGACCATAATGGCGCTGATCTTCCTGGCATGCATTGCCCGGATGGCATCCTCCACCGAGCTGGTGATGTCGATGGACACGACATCCTTTCCTTTTGTCTCGATCAAGTCACGAACTTTCATTTGTTACCTCCGCTCTGCAGGAATGATGTCGCTGCGACTCATGTTTTGACCGCCGGGGGGCGGCAAAGTCTCCAAATTATAGCATCACTTTACGGACCTGTAAAGAAATCGGGATCAGCGGCCGTCCTTGCTGGCGGAGTAGACCGTCGCGATTCCCAGGGTGAAGGAGTTGACCTGCACGTCCGCGAAGCCGTTGTGGGCGATGACGTTCCGGAACTCGGGCGGCTGGTAGAACGCTTCGATGGAGCGGGGCAGGTAGAGGTAGGGCGCAGATGATTTGAGGATCAGCGCGCTCACAAAAGGCATGACGCGGAAGAGGTACCAGTTGTACAGAAAAAGGAAAAAACGGTTGCTGGGACGCGTGAGCTCGAGGCAGACGAACCTTCCCCCCGGCCGGAGGACCCGCCGGATTTCCTTGAGTGCCAGGATCGTGTCGGGAATGTTCCGCATGCCGAAGGCGACCGTGACAGCGTCGAAACTGCCGTCGGGGAAGGGAAGGGACTTGGCGTCGGCGACGCGGAACGTGACATTTCCATGGCCGTTCCGCTTCCGGTTGGCGATGTGCACCATGGGTTCGCAGAAATCGGTCCCTGTTACCGATCCGGCGGGACCCACCACATCGGCGAACTGGAATGCCAGCTCTCCTGTTCCGGTACAGATGTCGAGGACGTTGTTGCCGGGAACGATGCCGGACAGGGCCACGGCGCGCCTGCGCCAGAGATGATCGAGTCCGAAGCTGAAGGCGCTGCTCAAAAAGTCCAGGAACGGGGCGACGGTAGTAAAGATGTGCTTGATGAACTGATCGCGGGAATTCGTCGTGGGCATCATGGTTCGAAACGCCGGAACCGGAACGGCGATGCCTCAATTCTAGCAGAGGGCGGAAGGTTGTCAAGGATGGCCGAGCAGAGGCCGTGTATACTGGTGATATGAAGAACAAGAACATAGAGCCTGTCCCCCAGGAAGCTCAGGAAACCGTCCGGAGCTCCATCCTTTCGGCTCTTGCTTCGGGGCCTGTTTCAGCGAAAGAGATCTCGGGACTGGTCGGGATACCGGAGAAAGAGGTCGCCGCCCATCTGGAGCATATCCATCTCTCGCTCCATCGCGCGGGAAAACGGCTTATCGTCCAGCCGGCGGAATGTGTGAAGTGCGGGTTCCTCTTCGAGAAGCGGGAGCGGTTCTCCAAGCCGGGAAAGTGCCCGGTATGCAAAAGCGAATCAATCCATGCAGCGCTCTTCTCGGTCGAGGCGCCGGCGTAAGCCCGCGGATCGTCTGTTTGGCGCGAAGACGCCGGGACCCGGAAAAATTCAATATAATGATTTCGTTTTTTTAGTGATTTGGTGTCTTTGTGGAGAAAGTGAACAGCTTGTCAGTTCTTTGTTTTGGAATAATTCCATGAAGCACGGCAGGGCGGGAAATTGCTTCATCACCTTTCCGGGGTTTTGCTACAATTGAACCATGGACAAGGGCATTCTGAACGAAGTGATCGAAGCCGAAAAGTCCATCCAGCAGAGCGTCGAAGCGGAGCAAGCGAAGCTCCGACAGCGGCTCGACGAGGTGCGCAGGGAGTGCGAGGCGGCGCTTGTGTCGGCTTCCGGCGAACAGGACCCTTCGGGTGACGACGGGGGGAGAGAGCCGCTCACGGAGGCGGAGCGGCAGGCGGCGAAATTGATCGCCGATGCGCAGGCAGAGGCGCTCCGGATGGAACAGGTGGACGACGGCATTCTCGCAGCCGTCATCATGAAACGGCTGTCCCGTGTGCTCATGGAATGACGCCATGATCGTCAGAATGTCAAAGATCGAGGTCGCCGGTCCGAAGGATCTCCTCCGCGACGTGCTGGAGAGGCTCCGGGGGCTGGGTGTTTTCCAGGTCGATCCTGAGGCGGTCAAGATCAAGGAAGAAGGGGGCGAAGAGCACGTGCGATCCTTCGCCCTGGACGAAGAGACCGCGGTAGAAAGGCTCTTCCTCGAAGATCTGCACGCAAAGATCGACGACCTGTTATCCTCCCTTCCCAACATTGCGGTCCGCGAAAGCTACATTGACGCGGAAACGGTCGTTCAGATCGTCGCCAATGCCGTCCCCCGACATTGTTCGCACAGCCACGAACTTTCCGAACGGCTCGACGTGCTCGTAAAGGAACGGGACGAGCTGGACCGTTACGGCATTTTCCTGGGAGCGATGGCATCGCTTGTCGGTAGCGCCCGGGAAACGCCGGACCTGGAGTTCATCGGCCTCACGATCCGCGAGCCGGACATGGTGCCGCGGCTTCGGGACGTCATCTCGCGCATCACCGACTGGAAGTACGAGCTCCAGACCGATACGGCTGACGACGGATCGCTCGTCGGCCTCATTACCGTCGAACGGAGCATTGCCGACCGTGTCAAGGGGACGCTGCATGACGAGCAGGTGCCGGAACTGACCTTTCCCGCCGCCTTCGGCTCCATGAACTTTCCGGAAAAGATCGCCTATGTGAAGAAGCGCGTCCTCGAGGTTGACGGAGAGATCGCCACGATCCGCGACGAACTGGCCCGGTTCGCAAAACGGTGGACGCCGCTCTATCGGAACGTGCGGGCCTGGATCGACGACCGTCTGGCGCTCCTGCGTACGACCGCGCAGGCCTTCGAAACGAAGATGTGCTTTTTCATCCACGGCTGGATACCTTCGCGGGACCTTGCCGGGCTCCGGTCCAGCCTCGCGGGAGCCTACGGTCAGCCTGTTGTCGTGGACGAACTGGAGATCCGCGAAGAGGATCTCGAACGCGTGCCCATCGCTCTCCGGAACCCCGCCTATTTCCGGCCCTTCGAGATCCTTACGAGCCTCTTGCCGCTCCCGGCCTACACGTCCTACGATCCCACGCCCTTCATCGGCATCTTCTTCCCGATCTTTTTCGGCATCATCCTGGGAGACGCGGGCTACGGGATCGTATTGGCGATCCTCGCATTCTGGGCGCGAAGGCGCTTCCGGACGGAACGGATGATCCGGGACGGAGCGACGATCCTCTTCATTTCGGCATGCTACGCTCTGCTCTTCGGCGTGCTCTTCGGAGAGTTCTTCGGCGACCTGCCGGAACGGCTCTTCCACCTGCAGCCGCTCGTTGTCGAGCGCCGGACGGCCATTGTGCCCATGCTGCTCTTCTCCCTCGCCATCGGCATCGGCCATATCCTGCTGGGCCTCGCGCTGGGAGCGGTGAATGCTTTCCAGCGGAACGTCAAACGCGAGGCCTTGTACAAACTGCTGAGCATCGTCATTATTTTTGCGATTCTCGCCATTTTCGCGTCGCAGTTCGGAATCTTCCCGAGCGTGCTGTCGCGTCCCGCGATTCTGCTGATCCTCTTCCTTACGCCGTTGCTTTTCTTTTCCGGAGGTGTGCTTGCGCCCCTTGAGTTCCTGAAGAACATCGGCAACATCATCTCCTATGTGCGTATCACCGCCATCGGGCTTACGTCGGTGCTCCTGGCCTTTGTGGCGAACGAGCTGGGCGGGCTCACCGGCGACGTCGTGACGGGCGTCGTCGTCGCGGGGCTCATCCATGCGCTGAACATCGTGCTCGGCGTCTTTTCGCCTTCCATTCACTCGCTCCGGCTGCACTATGTGGAGTTCTTCAGCAAGTTCATCGAGCACGGTGGCAGGAAGTACGAACCGCTGAGACGATAAGGATTAAGCCAGAGATTAAGTGATTGAGTGATTAAGACAATGAGCGATTAAGTGATTGAGAATGTCTCTCAAGGAGGTCTGTATGGGCTGGGAAAAAGTGTTGATCGCATTCAGCGCTGCGCTTGCCATCGGCATTCCCGCCGTTGCCACGGCCTGGGCGCAGTCGAAGATCGGTTCCGCGGGCGCGGGCACGCTTGCGGAAAAGCCGGAGCTGACCGGCACCATCATCATCCTGGTGGCAATCCCCGAAACGATGGTCATTCTGGGATTCGTTGTCGCCACGATGATCCTCTTCACGGTGAAATAGGATGGGCCACCGGGAGCTGATCGAATCGCTCCGCATCGCCGCGGACGGGAAGGTCCGGACGCTTCGGGACGAGACGGAAACCGAAGCCGGACGCCTGCGCGCCGAAACCGCCCTGAAGATCGACGAGCTGCACCGGGCCCGGCAGGCTGCCGCAGCGGCAAGGACGACGGTGCAGGCCGAGCTACTTGTGGCGGACGCGCGCTCCCGGGCGCGCCTGATCAAACGCGGCGCGGAACGGATGCTGGCGACGCGGCTGCATGCGCTTGCGCGATCGCTGCTCGCATCGCTCCGGAATGTGGGGTACGCGGACGTGTTCGGGTCTTTCGTGAAGGAGCTTCCACCGTTGATGTGGAAGTCCGTGAGGATCAATCCGTCGGATCTCGAGCTGGCGCGGGAGCATTTCCCCGATGCGGAGATCGGCACCGATCCCGCGATCAGCGGCGGTTTTATCGCCGCATCCGAGGGAGGGAAGATCACGGTCACGAACACTTTTGAAAAGCGTCTGGAACGCATTTGGGAAGAGCTCTGTCCCATGCTCATCCTGGACGCGCAGGGGAAGGGAAATGGGAATCACTGACCGGGAAGAGAGGACGGGACTCCGGGGGCCGCGCGGACTGCTCCTTCAACCACGCACTGAGGGGTATCCCGTCGCGTATGTCCTTACCCGCCTGCGGGGAAGGCGGTCGCGTCTGATCAGGGAGTGGAAGGCCCTCATCTACGACAACGAGCCAGCCGAGTATCTCGCATCGTCGCGATACGACGGGTTTATCCGTGAACGGACGGCTGACGGCATCTGGGCATCGCTCGCCCGGGAGCACCGGTGGGTCTTCACGAGGTCGGACGAAGAGGTCCGAAGCATTCTGGCGCCCTACTTTCTCTATGCGGAGCTGAGAACAATCGTGATCATTATTCGCTCCCTCTCGGGAGGCGGAGGAACGCAGCCCGGAACGATCCTGGAGAACAGCCTGCTGAACCAGGAGATCCAGGCGGCGCTGAAGAGAGATGATGCGGCATTGGTTGTGAAAGGGCTGGAGCGTAACTTCAGCCGATGGTCGGCGGTCTTCACCGGACTTTCCCGGATATATGGTGACGGGGGAATACGAGAACTGGAACGGGAGCTCGTGAGCCGCACTTTTAGCGCGATCCTTTCGGGCGATCTGCACGTACTTGTCCGGCAGCTTTTCAGGAGGATCATCGACAGCCGGAACATCATCGCTTTGTTCAAGTCGCTCCGTCTCGAGAACGGGACCCTGCCTGTATTCACCAAGGGAGGAATCATTGCTCCCGAGCGGCTGCGGACTATCCATGACCGAGGCGATCTCGCGGCCGTGGCAACCCTCGTTCGCCAGGCGTCGGGCATCGCCATCAGCGACCCCGATCCGACGAAGGTCGAAGTCTCCCTCTACCGGGGCATCACGCGGTTCCTGAGGCAGGAAGGAAGGGATCCCCTCGGCATCGGCGTGTTCGTGGACTATCTCTGGCGCTGTTCCCTCGAAGTAATGAACCTCAGCGTCGTTCTGGCGGGAAAAGAACTTGAGCGGGAAGCGGTTGTCGCGGAAATGGTCTCCTGATCGGGACAATGGCGGGAGCTGCAGATGAAAAAGATCGTGTTCCTGACGCCGGAAGATGTGAGCTGCGGATTCCGCCTCGCGGGGATCGAACACCGCACGAGCGATCCCGCTGACATGACGGCGGAGCTGGAAGAGATCCTGCATCTCCCCGATGTCGGCCTCGTCATCATCGACGAACGGCTGGTGGGAACCGAGAACGAGGACCTGGTGCTTGGATATGAACGCGACTGGCAGGGCATCCTGCTGATGCTGCCGTCGCCGGTGAAACCCCCTCCGGAAGTGGAGGACTATGCCGCCCGGCTGATACGGCGGGCCATCGGATACCATGTACGGTTGAATGTGTGAGGCGAAAAACAATACCGGGAACGACTTCTCACCGCGAAGGCGCAAAGGTCGCGAAGAAAGCAATAGCGAGTCAATCATGAAAGAATATGCCGTCTTCACGTTCTTCACGTCCGCGCGCTTCC
>JAKAHZ010000045.1 GCA_021814615.1 Nitrospirota bacterium
AATTCAGTTACCTATGGTCACGAATACTCGAAGGCACGAAGAGGAACCTCTTCAATGAGTGAATCAATTTGATGAAATCGTAATAAGTCAAGATCTGCCGCAGAGCGCACAGATATTAAGACGTTAAAAGACTGAAAGTATTCCTCTGCGACCTCTGCGGTTAAACAGTTTTTTACGAGATCATCAATATTGCTCCCCCGGTTTTCGCTCCGCGTCTCCCGTCACCGCGCCTCCGCGTCTTTCTTATTTTTCTCCATCATGTCCACGAAGCGGCGGAAGAGATACCTGCTGTCGTGGGGGCCCGGCGAAGCCTCGGGATGGTACTGGACCGAGAAGGCGGGCAGCGTTTTGTGCTGGAACCCCTCGCAGGTATTGTCGTTCAGGTTGATGTGCGTCATCACGACCTGGTCCTTCACGGTCTCCATGTCCACGGCGAAGCCGTGGTTCTCCGCTGCGATCTCCACCTTTCGCGTGGTCAGATCCATGATGGGCTGGTTGCCTCCGTGATGGCCGAACTTGAGCTTGTAGGTTCTGCCGCCCAGGGCGAGGCCCAGGAGCTGCTGGCCCAGGCAGATGCCGAAGACCGGCTTTTTGCCCAGGATCTTCCGGATGTTCTCGATGGCGTAGGTCACGGGTTCCGGATCGCCGGGACCGTTGGACAGGAACACTCCGTCGGGTTGCATCGCCAGGACCTTCTCGGCAGGGATGGCCGCCGGCACCACCGTCACGTCGCACCCCGCCTGGGTCAACAGGCGCAGGATATTCCGTTTGATCCCGTAATCATAGGCAACGACCCGGTACCGCGGTTTGGGCTTTGGCGCATAGCCCGTGCCGAGGCTCCAGTCCCCTTCCGACCAGGTATAGGCCTCTTTGCACGTCACTTCCTTGGCAAGATCGAGGCCGCTCATTTTCGGCAGCTTCGCAGCCCGGGCAACAAGGCTCGCGGGATCGAGATCCTTCGTCGAGATGATCCCCGGCTGAGCGCCGAAATCCCGGAGATGGCGCGTGAGGGCGCGGGTATCGATGCCCTGGATGCCGACGATGCCGTTCTTCCGGAGGTAGGCATCGAGTGACATGCCCGACCGCCAGTTGCTCGGAATATCCAGATATTCCTTGACGATGAAGCCTTCCACAAAGGGTTTCACCGACTCCACATCTTCATCGTTCACTCCGTAGTTGCCGATCTGTGTGTAGGTCATGGTGACCATCTGGCCCTTGTACGACGGATCGGTCAGGATCTCCTGGTACCCGGTCATGCTGGTGTTGAACACCACTTCACCGCTGGCCTCGCCTTCCGCGCCAAAGGAAATCCCCTCGAATACCAGGCCGTCAGCCAATGCAAGCATCGCTCTTTTCATCTCTCGTGCCCCTTCTTATCGATCGGATCCCGTTTCGCCGGAAGCCACGGAGATCGCCCATGACCGGCGGCGCTCTCTTCGTGACGGTGCGGCCTTGTGCGAGGACCGCAGTTCTTCCGGTTTCTGTTCCTTCGTCTGGAGAGTACTAGAATCTGTCTCGTGCTTTTCCGTTCACGTCCACTACTTCACCGGTTACGTTGTCTCCATCGACCGTCATCAGAAGATAGTGGTGAAATCCGCCGTTCCGGTCATCGGCATAGAGCGGAGCTCCACCGCCTCCCGTGATGATATAGGCGATCCCGTCAATGGTCTTCCGGAGATAGAGGTGTTCATGCCCCATAAAAACGTACTCCACGCCGTACTGTTTGAAGAGGCCGTGCAGCAGGTCCCGCTCGGCGGGATACCGGTCCAGGCTGTTCCCGTGATGCTTGCCTTTTCCCTTCTCGGGAAAGAGCGGATGATGGACAACAACGAACTTGTGTTTCTCCCGGGATGTAGAAAGAACCATCTGGAGCCAGGCAAACTGCTCGCCCGTGATCCTTTTGTCCTCGCCCTTGATATAGGAGTCAAGCACGAGAAAGAGCGAGTTGCCCGCCACAAATGAATAGTAGATTTCCTTCCCCGGCAGGTCCGCCTGGTCCATGTAGGCCTCCTCGCTCCCGGCGACCTCGACATGAACGTCATGATTGCCCACGGTCAGAAAGTACGGCACGGAAACATCCCGCGACAGTTCTTTGAACCGTTTCCAGTTCGTCAGATTTCCGGGCTTGTCGATCTGGTCGCCGGTGTTGATGAGAAAATCCGGTTTTCTCTCCAGCGCCGAGGCGATCAGTTTCGCATACACGGCATCGCATGTCGGGTCCCCTGCCCGATTGTCTCCCAGAACAACAAAGGAGAACTTCCGGCCGATCTTCTCAAGCGATGCAAGTTTTTGCTCGAGCGACGCTTCCTGCGAGGCAGGCGCAACCACCGTTACCAGAAGGATGAGGACGATTCCGGCAATGATCTTTCGTCTCTGCATTTACAGCACTCCCCCGACGATCGTCCGGACAGCCCGGCCCTTCAACTCCCGGCCCTCGAACGGCGTGTTTCGCGATTTCGACCTGAACTCCGCCGCCTTCACCGTCCATTTCATTTCCGGATCGATGATCGTGATGTCGGCTGCCGCACCAACGGAGAGCGTGCCGCCCCGGCCGATGATGCGGCCCGGCGCCGTGCTCATCCGTGTCACGAGATCCGTAAGCGTCAGCACGCGCTCTTCCACGAGTTTGAGCGACAATCCGAGGCTCGTCTCCAGACCCACGATTCCGAAGGGCGCTGCGTCGAATTCCACGGCCTTCTCGTCCGACGCATGGGGAGCGTGGTCCGTCACGATCACGTCGATGGTCCCATCTGCGAGGCCCTGCCGCACCGCGGCGCGGTCGTCTGCGGTCCTGAGCGGCGGGTTCATCTTCGCCGATGTATCGTAGCCCCGCACCGCTTCGTCGGTGAGTAGGAAATAATGCGGGCACGTCTCCGCGGTCACCCGGACGCCGCGATCCTTTGCCGCGCGGATCATCCTGACCGCTCCCGCGGTGCTCACATGGCAGATATGCACCCGGCCGCCCGTCAGTTCCGCCAGCGCGAGATCCCTGGCTACCATCACGTCCTCGGCGGCGTTCGGAATGCCCCGGAGCCCGAGTTCCGTTGCCACGAAACCCTCGTTCATCACGCCTTTGGCGGCCAGGCTCATGTCCTCGCAGTGCGAGAGAACCGGCAGATCGAAGATGGTCGAATATTCCAGCGCCCGCCGCATCATGGCGGCGTTCATCACCGGCCGCCCGTCATCGGAAATACCGACGCACCCCGCATCACGGAGCTCCCCGATCTCGGCAAGCTCCTCTCCCTGCGAACCCTTGGTGATCGCGCCCACAGGATAGACCCGCGCGCTTCCGTTCTTCGCCGCTTCGGCGAGGATGAATTCGGTGACCGACCGGCAATCGTTCACGGGTTTGGTGTTCGGCATGCAGCAGACCGCGGTGAATCCCCCGGTCCGTGCCGCCGCGGTCCCCGTGGCGATCGTTTCCTTGTATTCGAACCCGGGCTCGCGCAGATGCACGTGCATGTCGATCAGCCCGGGAACCACGAGCTTTCCCGCTGCATCGATCTGCTCCGCACCGGAAGCGGACAGCGCGCCGGGCTTGCCGAGTTTCGCGATCTTTCCGTCAGCGACAAGAAGGTCAAGCTTCTCGTCCACGCTGTTTTCCGGATCGATGATATGGCCGTTCTTAATCAGTATATTCATGACACAACCCTTTTGGACACGGATGTACACGGATGAATGTTTCGCCCTTCTGTTTTATCCGCCGTTATCATAGCCGTTATCGGAGATGATCCGTGTCAAATATCCTCAGGCTTCTGCCTTGTTTCCCCCCGACAGCAGGAACATGACCGCCATGCGCACGGCGACGCCGTTCGTGACCTGCTCCAGGATGACCGAGTCGTTGTCCGCAACATCGGAGGCGATCTCCACGCCCCGGTTCATCGGACCGGGATGCATGACGATCACGCCTTTGCCCGCCGCTTCCAGGCGCGCCCGGTTCATGCCGTAGAGGCGGGCATACTCGCGCACGCCGGGGAAAAGCCCCGCGGCCTGGCGCTCGAGCTGGAGCCGGAGCATCATGACCGCCTGCACGCCCTTGATGGCCTCGTCCATGTTCCGGTAGACCTCTGCCCCGGTGCGCTCGATTCCCGCGGGCATCATGGTCGGCGGCCCGCAGAGCCGGACCCTGGCGCCCATGGCGATCAGGCCGTAAATGTTCGACCGCGCGACCCGGCTGTGCAGGATATCGCCCACAATGGCGACCGTGATGCCCTCGAGCCTGCCCAGTTTCTCGCGCAGAGTGAAGAGATCAAGCAGGGCCTGCGTCGGATGCTCGTGGAATCCGTCGCCGGCGTTGATGATCGAGCTTTCAAGCCGGCCGGCAAGAAAGTGAGGCGCGCCGGAGCAGGAATGCCTGACGATGATGATGTCGCTCTTCATGGCCTCGATATTCCGGGCCGTATCGAGCAGCGTTTCCCCTTTCGCCGCACTGGAGGTGGATGTGGATATATTGATGACGTCCGCGGACAGCCGTTTGCCGGCCAGTTCGAAGGAGGTGCGTGTGCGCGTGCTCGCTTCGTAGAAGAGATTGATCACCGTCTTGCCGCGCAGCGTGGGTACCTTCTTGATGTCCCGTTCGGAAACATCCTTGAAGGTCGCGGCGGTGTCCAGGATCAGCCGGATCTCGTCGGCAGGCATTCCCTTGAGGCCGAGCAGGTCTTTTGAACTGAGAGCCATGAGAACCTCAATATCTACATGCTAAGCGCGAAATCCCGGGCAAGTTCACGATCGGGCATACAGGGTCTCGAAATGGTTTCGCGGTTCCAGGATTTGATCATTCCCCAAGAATGACGACCTTTTCTTCCCCGCCGTCCTCAGCCAGCATGACTTCGACTTTTTCCTTTGACGAGGTAGGAAGATTCTTGCCGACGAAGTCCGCCCGGATAGGCAGCTCCCGGTGGCCCCGGTCGACCAGAATGGCAAGCTGGATCCGTTTCGGCCTGCCGTAATCCATAATGCTGTTCATCGCCGCGCGGATCGTCCTTCCCGTGAAGAGCACGTCGTCGACGAGCACGATCACCTTGTCCTGGATGTCGAAGGGGATATCCGTTGCCTGCGGCACGGGCTGGGATTTGCGCGTTCCCAGATCGTCGCGGTACATGGTGATATCGAGGCTACCCACCGGAACCGGCGCTCCTTCGATCTCGCGGATCTTGACGGCAAGCCGGTGCGCCAGATGCACGCCGCCCCGTTGAATGCCGATCAGGCCGATTTCGCGGGCGCCGCGGTTCTTTTCGAGTATCTCATGAGAGATCCTGGTGAGCGCCCGTTCGATGCCGGTACTGTCCAGGATTAGCGCTTTTTCTTTCTGTTGGGTCACTGACAACTCCTTGAAAAGGCACAAAAAAACCTTCTACCCCGAAAAAGGGGAGAAGGTCACCGTGTACGCGCGCAAGCGTGTTTATTGATCGCTGACTTCGCCATCGACTGCCCTTTCTGGCCTCACAGGACCAGACTTAAAGAGAATTTCAAACGCTGAAACAAAATACACAGGTTCCTGAAGACTGTCAAGCCTTTTTTATGCTATCAGCACTGCGATAACGGGGAGCTGTCTTGCCAAAAAGAACGGAGGCGGACGGTGACAATGTCCGCCTCCGATTCGACGCTAACCCGAAGCGCCACGACCCTTAGTGGATCATTCGAATGGAACTGTTCCCCCGGTCACCGACGAACAGTCTTCCGCAATACGTGGTTATCCCCTGAGGAGAGCTGAACCGTGCTGCTGCGCCCACGCCGTCGTTCGTGCCGGTCTGGCCTGCCGAACCGGCAATGGTCGTGACAGCGGCGGAGGCGATGACGACTTTGCGGATGACATTATTACCGTATTCCGCGACGTACAGGTTCGTCCCGTCCGTCGTAATGGCCGCCGGCTTGTTGAACGTGGCTCCCATGCCGGTCCCGTCATTGGATGTCGTGGAATTCACAACGGTATAATTTCCCGCCAGGGACGTAACTGCGGCTGTTGCGATATCGATCTTGCGAATATCGTAATAGTACCAGTCGACAACGTAGAGTGATGATCCGTCGGTGGTAATACCTTCGAGTTGGTTGAAGCTGGCTGCCGTGCCTGTTCCGTCATTGTGGCCTGCAGATCCGGTTCCGGCAAAGGTGCTGACAGCCGCCGTTGCGATGTCCACTTTCCGGACGCGGAAGCCGTCGGTGATGAAGAGGCTTGTGCCGTCAGTGGTGATGCCCTTGGGTTTTGCAAATATGGCCGCCGAACCCGTACCGTCAGTTGACGGGCTGCAAACCCCCGATTGACCTGCGAAGGTCGATACCGTCGCGGTTGCAATGTCGATCTTGCGGATCATGCATCCGTTGAATTCCGTCACATAGAGGTTCGTGCCGTCCGAGGTTATATCGTAGGGCCGGAAGAAAAGCGCCGACTTACCGACACCGTCGGCATAGCCGCTGGCGCCCGAAGCGCTGCCGGCAAATATGCTGACCGTTTGCGTCGCAGGATCGATCTTGCGGATGACATTATTGAGGTAATCGGCAACAAAGAGCGAAGTTCCGTCGGTGGCCATTCCCTGGGGCAGGTCGAACCGCGCGGCGGAGCCGATGCCGTCGGTGAGACCGCTGAACCCGCTCGATCCGGCAAAGGTGCTTACCGAATTGCCGAGCGTAAGCGATGTTCCCTGCAGCGCTCCTGCCAGCAGTTTGTAAAAGGTCTCCGATACTTCCCCGGACGCCGGGCTTTCCCCGGAACTGTTCACCGCCGTGACGGTGTAGTAATAGGTCGTTCCGACGCTGCCCGTCGAGTCAACGTACGAGGTCGCAGCGCTGTTGGCAAGCAGGGCGCCTGCCGATCCGGATGCGGCCGAACGATAGACATTGTAGGTATCGGCGCCGGTCGTGGCTGTCCAGGACAGGGTGATCTTCTTGTTCCCGCATGCAGCTTTGACGCCGGTCGGAGCCGGGGGAACGCTCCCCGTCGAATTTCCCGAACTACTGGAGCCGCCTCCGCTGCAAGCAGAAAGAACAAGTACCCCTGCCAGTGCTGCTACGATCAATACAAGTCGCTTCATGCATATTCCTCCCCACGGTGTGATATCGAACGGTCAAGGTGACCGTATCGTCATGTCAGCAGCGTTCTCTTCTCCACCAAAGTCACTTCGTTCTGCTCTTTTCGATCATCTAAACGCGCATAGAAACGCTCCCCACGCTCTTGCTCCATGGAGAACAACGTTCCCTGCAGAGGGGCCTGTGGGTCCGGAAACGTCGGCAGCGACACACCATTTTCTTTTTCGCATGTCCCGAAAGAACCGGGCGGGAACTTCATTCTCGCAGAATACCTGCAGACAAACAAGGACAACCGGGCTTTGACTGCGGAATTCGAAAGATAATAACGATCGATACATTCCCCTTCGGTTTACGAGGATTTCTTTTTATAGAAGTCAGGATAGAGCTTCTGCGCGCATTCCGGGCAGATTCCATGGCTGAACTGCGCCTCCGTATGGTCGCTGATATAGCTCTCGAGGCTGCTCCAGGCTCCTTGTTCATCCTTGATTTTCCTGCACGATGAGCAAACCGGCAAGAGGCCGCTCAGCATCTTCACTTCCTTCAATGCTTCCTGGAGTTCAGCGATCAGCCGTTCCCGTTCCTCGGCGGCCCGCTTCCGGTCGGTGATATCGATGCAGTATTCTATCACCTGAATGATCGCTCCCCGGTCATTGAAGATGGGGAACCCATGGACCTCCATGTCCCGCACGCTGCCGTTTCCCAGGACATACCGGTGCTCCACCATAACCGGTTTACCCGTCAGTTTCACTTCCCGGTGCGGACAGGGGTGATCGGCGCCGGAGCAGGGCTCGGGGCTGTCATGGGAAAATTCGTGACAGGAAGTCCGGTCCTGGCGGCCGGACCGTGAAGCCGCCTTGTTCACCAGCAGCAGGCGATAGCTGTTCGCGTCAATGACATAGAAGGGATGCGGCAGGGCGTCGATGACCGAGGTCAGGAAGAGGTTCTGGCGCCGAACGCGATTCTCCGCTGCCTTGAGGTCGGAGACGTCCTTGATCACGATGACCGCGCCGAAGCATTCGCCGTCCTCGGTATAGGGAGAGGCGGAAATCTGCGTTTCACGCACCTCCCCCACTTTCGTCTTCGTAAGAGCATCCCGGTGCAGAACGGCCTTCTTCTCCGACATGGCCAGTTTGGGAGGGCAATTGCCTGCGCAGAGGTCGGATTGTTCGCAGAAGATGGTACTGCAGTACCTGCCGACCGATTCGTCGAAGGTATATCCGGTCAGGCGTTCAGCGGCGGGATTGGCGTACTGGATCCGCATGGAGCGGTCAGTCACATAAACCGCCTCGCCCATGCTGTTCAGGATCACTTCATGAATGGAAGAGAATCTGACTGCATCGGTCATGGAACTCTCCGCTGCGTCGGAAGCCCCCCAAAGCTCCGGCGTCCGACATCAGTGGCGCGGCCAGCCGTGCCTCCCCCTCGTCGGTGGGACCTACTTCACTTTCGCGATCTCCTCCGGCTTTGACGTCTCCGGCTTTTCCTGCAGCCCCTCGCTCATGCCCTTCTTGAATCCGCTGATCGCCTTGCCCAGTCCCTCGCCCAGCTGAGGCAGCCTGCTCGGCCCAAAGATGATCAATGCGATCACCAGGATAACCACCATTTCCGGAAAACCCAAACCGCCCATGTTTTCTACCTCCCTCAAACGAATAGAGCCTCATGATACCCGTCCTGCCGCACAGGAATCAATAAGAATTATACCAGCCTTCATTCACCTTTGCGCGGCGCGGTCCGTCAGTTCATATTCACCGCGGAGAAAGTGCTCGGTATACTTCGTCACGTCGTCGTCGTCCTGCAGAACCGCGTCCAGCTGGCGGGTGAAGGAAACGAGCCTCCCCACCCGCTCCAGAACAGCCATCATGTCCTCGCGGGTCCTGTTCGAAAGCCGCGCAATGATCATGTCGCCTTTCGTGTTGATCGCGAATCCGTCGGATTCGAGCAGCGCGGCGATGACCTGCAAGCGGCGCGAGCGTTTGGTCACATCAGTCGCTCCTCCGGCAAATCGGAAATAGATATGATTGCTCCGGGGCGTATCGCTCACGTAGCTGTCGAGAATCGTATAGTGATAGCCGAACTTGATGTGCAGGTTCACATATTCTTTTGACAGGATCGCGATGTTCGCGCCCGCCTGGCGGTCGCTCTCCGCGTTCAAATCCGGTGCGCGAAACATGCTCGTCAGAAAATCATTCACTGAAAGAGGAACGGCCTCGGATCGCCACGCACCGGGGTAGACCATGCCGCGAATGAGCGCCTTGAAGGGCAGCGAGGCAATATCTTCCTGCGCTGCAGATCCGGCGTTCTTCAGCGTCTCGAGTCCTCCGCCGATGTCGATAACCGTAATGCCCGCAGGAATAGAGAGTTCCAGTTTCACCGCTCCCGGAGACCGCCTGCCGAAACCGGCCGCGTCAACCAGCGCCGCAACCGCCTTTTCATGCATGAAGCGGAGGATATCGTGCAGGGTCCTGCATCCCTTCGGGGAGAAATCGTCCCGAAAGGGATCGACCAGGTTCAGGGGCGCGATATATCGCAGCAACGCCCGCTTCCTCCGGAACTCGAACAGGTCATCGACGTCCTGCGAAGGCGCCGAGCCTTTCCCCGCCAAACCGCCCACCCTGCCGGCGTAGACAACCGGCAGATCGTCGAGAGCGACGGTCACTTCCCGCTGTCCTTCCAGAATCCGGGAGGCGTCTCCGGTATTGACGAGCGTGGGCACCCGGAACTCGCGCGCCAGGGAGGCGAGGTGGCTGGTCAGAGAACCTGCGTCGGTAATGATCGCGGCAACCGTCGCCATGACCCGGGTGAGGTTCGGCGAATCGTGCTTCACCACCAGGACCGCGCCGGCGGGCACTTCTCCCAGCTGCCGGTCCTGTTTCACCACATACACCGGGCCGGAAGCGGCCCCCCGCTGAACCACGATGCCCGCGTCCCTGAACTGGATCTTCGGCGCATCCGCCTTCCGGTCAGCCGCAGTGATCGTTCCGGGAGAAGCCGGCAGGCGAAGCGGCCTCGATTGGAGAATGATCAGGCGGCCTGTATCGTCGAACGCCCACTCAATATCCTGGGGCATCCGGAAATGCCCTTCCAGGAGCGCTCCGGCCCGGACCAATTCTCCGGCCTGTTCCGGGCTGAGGCTGGGCTTGTTCCGCATGGCAACAGGGGTAGGCGCTTCGCTGATTCCGGCTCCGCTCTGGCGAAGCATCATCACCGCTTTGCCGCCGATGTGCTGATCGATGATCTTCCCGCTTCGGTCCACGATAAACTGATCAGCGTCGACAATGCCGTCGACGACCGCGGTTCCCAGTCCCCAGGAAGCGTTGATCGCCATGGTCCCGTCCGGTCCCGCGGGGTTCGCCGTGTACAGGACGCCGCTCGATACCGCGTCCACCATGGCAAGGCAGCCCACCGCCATGCGAATCCTGGTCGGATCGTAACCGAACCGCTGCTGATACACCGCGGCACTGCTGGTGAAAAGGCTGGCGATCACCTTGCGGTACGCAAGCTCGAGCGAACGGATATCCGGAGGCACGTTCAGGACGGTCCGGTATTGGCCGGCGAAGGCATGATCGCCGTCTTCGCTGTCGGCGCTGCTTCTGACCGCGAGGCTGCAGGCGCCTCTGCACCGGGACAGGAACCGCTTCAATGCGCGTTCGAGAGCGGTATGGAGGAGGGGCGGCATCTCCCCGTGCATGATCTCTTCGGACAGCTCTTCAATAACCGGATCGGAGAGGGGCCGGCCGTCCTTCGGCAGCGAAACGTTCTCGAATATGCGGTTATGGCGGAGGTATTCATTGAATCCCTGCGTGGTGACGATGAATCCCTCGGGAACAGCAAGGCGCAGGCTGCGACGCAGATCGATGAGCGGCGCCATCTTTCCGCCCACCATCATGCTCGTCGCGGTTCCCTCGCTCTCCATGGCGACGACCAGAGCCGATCCTGCCCCGATGTTCCCCGCCATGAGATCGCTGATCGTGGAGTCGATCTCCTGAAAACGGCCGAGGAGCTCCGGGTATTCTCCTCCCGTCAATTCGTCGAACTGTCCGAGCGACTCTTCGATGAGGGACGCGAGCCCTTCGTGCGCCCTGGTCACATACTGGATATCGAACAGATAGTCTCCTCCCAGAATGTCCCCCATCTCGGTGATCACTTCGAGCGAACGCGTGTTGCTTTTCATGATGCGGCGGAACCGGAGAAAGAGGGTCTCGAATTCCTCCCGTGACCGGCCCCTGAAGCTCCTCCGGACAAGCGATCGCATGGTATGGATGAAGCGGCGCATGACAGCCCTCAGGAGACCTTCTCCAGCGCGCGACGGATCGAAGCTTTCAATTCCTTGATTTTCACCGGTTTCGGGAAGAAGTCGTGCACGTCGCCGCGCAGCGCCTCAATGGCAGCGTCAAGGTTCGCAAAGGCGGTGATCATGATCACCGTCGTCGCAGGATATTCTTTTTTGACCATTCGAAGCACTTCCATGCCGTCGATGCCTTTCATCTTGTAATCCGTCACCACCACATCGAAGGCCCTTTCCTTGAGCCGCGCCAGCGCCGGTTCGGCGTTCAGGAAGGTCTCGACATCGTACCCTTCCTGCTCCAGCGACATTTTTGCCATGTCGCCCACGATCTTCTCATCGTCAATGACCATGATTCTCTTCTTATCCATTCGTCCGCTCCTTCGCAAGGTGATGGATGGGCAGTTCAACCGTGAAGGTCGTACCGACCCCCACTTTGCTCTCCACCCGGATTTCTCCTCCGTGGTTCTTGATGATGCCGTAGCTCACCGAAAGCCCCAGCCCCGTCCCGCCCTCTCCCTTCGTGCTGAAGAAGGGATCGAAGATGTGCGGGAGGTACTCCGGCGCGATGCCCTTGCCGGTGTCCTTGACCGTTATCTCCACGGATCCGTTGCCTTTCCCTCCGCGGGTGGAGATAAAGAGCCTGCCCCCGGCGTGCATCGCCTGTACCGCATTCGTCACCAGATTCACGAGCACCTGCTGCACCTGGTCTTCATCGACAAAGACGCGGGGCAGCCTCTCGTCGAGCTTCACCGTCGTCTCGATGTTCTGCACGTCGATCATGTTCTGAACCAGCGTGAGCGTTTTCTGAATCACCTCGTTGATGCTCTCTTCCCGCGGGTTAGCGTCCTTGGGTTTCGAAAAGTCCAGGAGGTTCTTCACGATCTTGCGGATACGTTCCGTCTCCGCGTCGACCTTCTGCATCATGTCCGTTTTTTCCTCGTCGCTCAGGTTCCGGTACAGCTCATCGTAGGTCTGGGCGATCATGGAGATGTTGTTCAGCGGGTTCGTAATTTCGTGCGCAACACCGGCCGTCAGGATGCCGAGGGAAGCAAGCTTCTTGGACTGGATGATCTGTTCTTCCCGATGCGCCAGCTCCTCGGACATATGATTCACCGCGTCGATCACCGTCCCGAGCTCGTCCCGGGGCCGTCCGGTCGCGACCTGCGCGAAGTTGCCTTCCGAGATGGAGCGCGTCATCTTCTCGATCTGGCGAAGCGACTGAACGATCTTCTGCGAGATGAAGTGGCTGATCAGAAGCGCCGAAACGAGAATCGCCCAGAAGGAGAAAATCAGGATGCGCTTCGAGCTCAGGATGATCTCGTTCACGCGCTTCCGTTCCAGCTGGGTGATGGAGTCTGCGTATTCCTTGAGTTGCCGTCCCTCGTTTCGGATCCGGGCCTCCTGCTCGTCGCTCGGCCGGACCGTTCCGTTGGCGGCCCCGATCGTCTCGCCATAGGCCCGGAGAAGATCCTCAAGCTTCCGGAGGTCCGTTTCCCCGATGGCGGGGATGATGTTGCTCCGCTCAGCCTCAAGCGTCATTTCCGTGGAATCGATTTTTTCCCGGATCTCGCCGAGCGCCTGCAGATCGTGATAGAGGAAATAGTTTTTTTCCGAGAGCCGCATGGTCAGGAAGGATGCGTTCAGGTCGTCGGCGATTTCCACGAATCGCAGCTTCGTGAGCACGAGATTCATGTTTTGAAAGGCGAAGAACCCGATCAGAATGATGAACGCCCCGTTCACGATGTTCGAGACGATAAGCTTGGTTTCGATCTTCATCTGATGTTAGTATACTCGATACGCCCTGCGTCCGCTGTTACTCCGGATAGGCGATCCCCCGCGGCGTCTCGGCCTGTTCCTTCCGCACGGGCCAGTACCAGGAGAACCCGTCGGCAAGCATCAGAACGCCGGCCGCCATGAGCCAGAGGTTGAAGGACGTGAGGAGTCCTAGTCCGAAGTAGCTCAGGATACCGATACCGATGCTGAGGAAGGAGATGCCCGTCCGGACAAAAGCGAGTCCGGTGCGGGCGCGCGCGTACACGGTCCGGTAGCACGCGGCTATCGTCCGCTGCGCCGCCAGAACGTTCCGCTCCCGTGCGAACATGGTCCTGGTTTTGCTCGTGGGGGTCGGAGGGAGATAGGTGCTGTAGTCTGCCAGCAGATCGCCCATCCGCGCCAGCATCGTTCCCTGCATCTCCTGCCGCACACCGGTGTTCTCCAGCGAATGATAGTTCTCAAGGAACTGGATGGTGGCTGCCGTCACCTCCGTGAGGGTCTGGCTGCCCGGAGGGCCCATGCGGGATCTGCGGACATTCAGATATCCGGGCAGGCCGTACAGGGCGATCGCGATGCCGACGGCGAGCACGGGGAAGTAGAGATAGGGATTCGTGCTGACATTCTTCGTTTGCAGCAAGACGTTGGAAAGCGCGATCGTACCGAGGCCCCACCGAAGGAACGCAAGGCCCGTTCGCGCCCGGGCAAGGTCGGTCCGGTAGCAGGCCATGCGCGTCCGCCACTGCGCCATCGTGTTCCGCCAGAAGGCGAGTCCCGTCCGCTCCGTCCCGATCAGCAGCCCCGGCCGTGCATGGAGGAAGTCCTGGATGTACCACTGGATGTCCGCGTCCAGGGCAACGCGGAACTCGAAACGCCCCTCGCCGAGCTGTTTCCGCACGTCCTGGCGCATCGACTCGCTTGCCGGATTCCTGGCTGCGATGACCACGGTCCCGTTCGTCTCCTGCATCACCGGCATCCACCGGTTCGTCTGGAGCGAGTCGGCGTTCACCCGCGTGAGCAGATCGGGCGGGATGGGAAGCCGCTCGTCATATTCCAGATGCCGGCACTGATAGTGGGCGGCAAGGGCCTCCAGCATCTCCGCCTTCGCGACGCCGTACTCCCGGTGCAGCACCGTCTCGGGCTCCACCCCCCTCGCCTTCGCAGCCCGGAGAGCGGCCTCCAGGCCTTCGCGCCCCATTCTGCCCCGTTCGACGAGCAGCGAGAATTCTCCGGCGCTCTGCGCGACTCCCGGTGAACTTCCGTCTATCACCTCATGCATCCTCATGATCGAACACTACCGTTCCCCAGGTCCGGTTCGGTTTCCCGTAGTCGGGCACCGTCAGTTCCATTCCTCCGAAACAATAGGGGTACTCCTTTCTGATCCGCTCCGCCGGAACGATCCAGCGGTACCCGTCGATGATCAGGGCAAGGCCGGCAGTGATCAGAATCGTGTTGAAGACCGTCCATCCCGCCGAGGCAGTCCCGAAGTACACCGCCAGACCGGCGCCCACGGATGCGATGCTCATGCCGGTTCTTACGAAGGCCATTCCCGTCCGCGCCACGGCCATGGCCGTGCGGACACGCGCCATGACGCCGCGGCGATCTGCAAGAACCGTCCGTTCCAGCGCAAGGCCGGTGGTCGCCCAGATGCCCGGAAGCTGGCCGCCGTTCACCGGGGGGCCGGTTCGTTCCTTCCCTCCCTGCGCCCGGTGATGGCGAAGCGGGAACACCAGGTCCCAGATGCTCATCTTGTCGATGACTTCCAGCACCGACCGCAGGCCGTCTATGCCTGACCGGCGTCCGCCGAAATACCAGTGGAAGCCCTCGGCGGACATGACAAGACCCAGCGCAATGAGCGAAGCGTCGAGGACCGTCCATCTCCCCGCCGGGAACTGCCGAAGAAGGCCGATGCCGAGACCGGTGAAAGCGATGCCGGTACGCGTGAACGCTAGGCCGGTGCGCGCCCGCGCCAGTTTTGTCCGATGGCCGGCCAGGGCGGTCCGGTCTTCCGCCATGTCCGTCCGGTCGCTGGCAAGGAACCGTCGCCGCATGACCGGGGACAGGTTTTCCCAGTCCCCCCGCATGCTGCCCGCCCCGTCCATCTCCCCGGTGCGGCTGAACACGGGAGCGCCGCCGTTCATGTCGGCGTCGAGAACGCAGGTGCCCCACGTAGGCTCCGTGCGCGTGGCGTCGATGTGCTTCCCCGCAATCCTGCGGGCAGGCAGATACCATTTGACGCCGTCCACGGCCATTATGACGCCCGCCGCAAGCAACGGCGCCTCGAGCGCGAGATACCAGCCCGCCCCCAGGACGCGCAGGAACAGGAGGGCGATGACGATGAAAGCCACCCCGGTCCTGATGAAGGCGAGGCCCGTCCTGCCCTTTGCGAACAGCGTCCGGTAGTGCGCATAGCTCGATCTCCGGTAGGCAAGCAGCGTCCGCACCCGCGCGAGCGGCGTCCGTCCCCCGCATCCGGCAAAGCGCGGATTCACGTCGAAGTTATGTTCGATGATGCGGATAATATCCGAGGGAACCGCCACGCGGAAGGTCAGCGAGATGACGCCCAAGGTCCTTTTGATGTCCTCCGCCGTTCCGGGATCGTCGGGACGGTGCACGATTACCTCGGCGCAGCCTTCGCGGACCGAGAGCGGGAACCACAGCCGTTTCTTCAGCTGTTCCATGTCCAGCCGGAAGATCAGAAAGTAGGAGGCCACCACACTCTCGTCGTATTCTACGAAGGGGGCATGGTAGCGAGCGGCAAGACAGAACAGGACCTCGTGTTTCGGCACGCCTGCGGCAAGCAGCAACTCCTCAACCGGCATGCGCTCCCTGACGGCGCGTTCGTCAAGATCGCGAAGCTGTTCGACGCTCACGATACCGCGCTGCACCAGCCGCTCGTAGAGAATGTCTGCCCGTATCGACATAGATGCCAGCATCCCTTTCTCGTAAAAAAAGCCGGAAGCTTCTTCGCCTCCGGCCATCACCTCAGGACGAAATGCACTTTTTCCGTCTCGCCGCCCTTCGACGGCCGACGGTCCTGCATCTTCTCCCGTATCGTGCACCGCCGGCGAAGTCATCGGCGGGAATCCCGGGACGAAATCCTATGCACCGACCACGAACACCGGGCACGGGGCCTGCCGGAGGACCTTCTCGATCACCTGATCGCCGAAGATCCGCTCGAACCAGTTCTTCTTCTTTTTCGCTCCCAGAATAATGACGTCGCACCGCTCCGCTGAAGCAACCTCGACGATCTTCTCCGACGGTTCTCCTTCTTCCAGGCGCGTCCTGATCAGGGCGCCTTCTTCATCGGCGGTTCTCCGGACCTCAGCCAGCGTCTTCATGGCGTTGCTGTCCAGAACGTCCTCGATGTTCCTGATGCCGGTCAGGTTGAGATCTCCCTCGTTCGCCGGGATGACCTTGAGAACCGTAATCCAGGTCTTCTCATCCTGCGCCATCCTGATGCCTTGCTTCACCACATCCAGGGACCCGTCAACGGCGATCAATACTTTCCGGTAGCCTCTCATATCTCACTCCTGTCTTCCTGCTTCGAGTCGATGCTTGGACGCAGGGAGCCGATTATTTCACGACCAGGATCGGGCAGACGGCGCTGCTGATGACCCGCGTCGTCGTGCTGCCCATGATCGCCTTGTTCATGCCTGTCCAGCCATGGGAACCCATGGCGATCAGATCGTTTTCCTGCTTGGCCGCCGTCGCCAGCACCTCATCGGCGGCATGCCCCTCCCGAATGATCGTGCCGATGGCAAAACCGTCTTCGTCGGCGATCTTCAGCGCGCCGGCGATCACCTTCTCGGCCTCGGCCATCATGCTCTTCCTAATCGAATCGGTCCGGAAGAATTCAATCATTTCCTCGTACCGCGGGACGACATAGAGAACCGTGATCCGCGATCCCTCTTCCTTGGCCATCATCCCGGCCCGCCGCAGGGCCTTCTTGCTCGAATCGGAGCCGTCATAGGGCACCAGCACCGATACGTAACTGCCCGTGCACGCCGAACAGGGCCGCTTCACGACCAGCACATCGCAGGGAGCTTCATTGATCAGCTGCGACGTGACGCTGCCCATGATCAGCCGTTTGATTCCCTTCCTGCCGTAAGTGCCCACGGCGATCAGGTCGGCCTGCTTTCCGCGCGCGATGTCTGAGATGACCGCCGGCGGCTCGCCTTCGCAGACCAGGGATTCCACGCTGCCGTTCAGCCCATAGTCCTTCTGCAGGTCCGTTTTGACCGTTTTGCAGATCTTCTCCCCCACGGAGAAGCGCTGCTCCATCTGCGCCGGAAGAATGGCGAACTCCTCCTGGTCGAAATAGACCGCATGCACCAGGTAAAGCTTCCCTTGGTTCCGCTTGACCCGCAGCGAGGCCTCTTTCAACGCCGCCTTGCTCGATTCCGATTCGTCATAACCGACAACGATCGTCTTGTACATTTAGTGTGCTCCTCCACCCTTCCGGAAGATCAGTCCCACGCCGAATCCAGCGCCCAGGGCGATGCCGATGGACAGAAACCCGTAAAACGCCGCGTTGTTGCTTGCCATCGTTGCAAGCGTTTTTACCATGCCGACCTGTTCCACCTTGACCTTTGTTTCCGCCTGCTCAATGACCTTATGATCCTTGACCGCATACACCGTCACCGTGTACTCGCCGGGAGCCGCCTGATACGGCCAATCGGTGAGGATGAAATACTCCTGGTGGCCGTCGGGAAGCGCAGTCGTGGTGATCTTGCCCGCCGACGACAGATAGAGATGCTGATCTTCCTTGAACTTCACGAACTCCTTGAACCACGTCATCCGGTCGGACTCGCCGTCCGCGCCATTGATCTCCACGTGTTTCGCCAGCGCGGGATAGCCGAGCAGATACTTTTCCTGTTCGCTTGACGGCAGCATCTCGTCAATGTTTTTCGTGCTGAACACCTCGTAGAAGTTCGGCGTCTGTTCGAAGGAAAGCGTTCCCACGTTCATCCACAGAACGCCGCCCACTTTCCCCTTCTTCTTCATCGTCTGATGGCTTTCGGGCGACGTGACTTTGATTGCCAGTTCCGTCCCCGCGTCGGCGATGCCCTTGATGCTCACGGAGCTGCCGTGATAGAAGAAATCAATGGTGATGTGATCATGGTTCGCCTTCGCAGTCAGCATGGCATGGGCGCTGCCTGCAAAACCGGCCAGCAGAACGAAGGCAGCCATGAGCGCCGCAACGGCGAATTTTAAACTCTGAACGTTGAACAGGGTTTTCATTAATGTCCTCCAGCCTGGGATATGAGGAGTGACGGCGTAAGCGTCAGCTCGAAGACGATCTTCACGGTAACGATCAGCACGATGGATGCCAGCAGGATCTTGAGCTGTTCGCCCTTGAGCTTCCTGCCGAAAACGGCGCCGACCTGTGCGCCCACCGTCGAGCCGACCAGGAGCAGGACCGCCAGCAGGAAGTCGACGCTGTGGTTCGTATACGCCTGCAGGAATGTGACCTCGATGCAGGTGAAAAGGATCTGGAACAGGCTCGTGCCGACAACCACATGCATGGGCATGCGGAGCATATAGACCATCACCGGGACCATCAGGAATCCTCCGCCCACGCCCATAATGGCCGCCAGCACGCCCACGAAGGCCCCGAGCACGATCGGAACCAGGGCGGAATGCGTAACGCCGGATTTTTCGAACCGCGTTTGAAGCGGGAGCGAAGCCAGGAACCGTCCGACGGCGGATTCCTTCTGCTCAGCCGGAGCCGCCGCGCTTTCGGTTTTCTTTTTCTTCATGCTCTGGAGGCTCTCAATGAACATGTAGACGCCGACGACGCCGAGCATGATCACATAGGTCATCTTGATCACGAAATCGGCGTTGCCCATGGCATGGAGCAGTTTGATTGCCTGAACGCCCACCAGGCCGCCGAGGAAACCGCCGACCAGCAGGTAGATGCCCATCTTGAAATCAACATTGCCGACTTTCCAATGCGCATAAGTTCCCGAGGTGGATGCCGCAACAATCTGGTTCGAGTCCGTTGCCGCCGCCACGGTCGAAGGGATGCCGAACATAATGAGAAGCGGCGTCATGAGAAAGCCGCCGCCGACGCCGAAGAGGCCGGAGAGAAGCCCAACCGCGAGTCCCAGCCCCACCGGGATAAGGATATTGATGCTCGTCAAAGCTACAGGAAGATACAGATACATCACGCGTACTCCTTTTCATAGAGAAATGGTTTTGCCGGCTGCGCAGATATGTCCTTCAACGCCTGCACCGACTGCCGGGTCATGGTGACAATGGGACGGGACGCGGTCCGGACCAGCCGGCTCAGCTCCCTCGTGGTCAATGCCTCATTCTCGGTGATCGCGGGGCTCAGGACAACCTTATCGATCCCCGCGTGCTCCTTGACGAAGCCGCGAATACCGGCGATGACATCGCGCTCCTCGTTCAGCACTTCCAGGTTCACGCCTTCCTTGCTCGACCGCACGATCAGTTCAGAGACCCGCGGTCCCAGCTCTGCGGCGCTCAGCGCCCGGTTTTCCTCGACAACCTGCTGCGCCGTCGCATGCTCGCCTTCCTCGGCAAAAGCAACGCTGGTCATAAGATCTTCGATCTTTTTGGCCAAGCGCTCCTTTCTTCGCACCATCAAAAGCACAATATCCTCCGACATGGCTTTGGCGAGCTCGAGAGCATAGGACATGCCTTCATCGAAGTTGCTCTCATTGTACGTAACGAATAGAAGCCTTCGTTTCATGATTGCTTCCCCCTTTCACCGCCTACTAGAGCAATCACGATGCCATGGTTTAACGTACTGTTTTAATTACTATTTATCATAATCAAGGCCAGTACGAGCGTTTCAATTTTGGACACAGATGAACACTGATGTTCCACCCTAGAAAATCAGGCCACATAGTGATCAATGGATACACTCAAATAAATGTAACTAATACAGGTAATTAACGATCATAGGAACATGAATGACAGGGACGACCTTGACGGTCAGTCAGTTGATATGGATCTTTTTTGAGTGTCCACTATTGAAACATCGATTTTCTTCATGGAAACTAACGTGAACTCAGAGCATGCATTATGAGCAAAAACACCGCTGAATTATCCGATTGTGTAGTGAATTTGCTCATGGGAGTCATTTGAGATTTCACAAGTACCTGTAATTTAAAGATATCATTATGGCACATGTTTTGCTTATTTTTTTTGTATTAGCTATTTTATTTTGTTTTCCGCTATGACCAAAAAGAAAACAGCATTCGTCGCCGCGCTCGCCGGGATCATCGTCTGGTTCAGCGATGCAGCCGTCACCGCCCTTCTCTTCGGCGGAGGCTCCCTCAACGATCACGCCTTCACCGGCCTTGCTGCACGCGACCTCTACTACCGGGGAATGATCATCGCCTGCGTCGTCGGCATGGTGTTCGTCCTGTCCCGCGCCATGACGCGCACGGTTTCTCAGGAGACGTTCCATGACAGCATCGGAACACTCCTGGCCATTACCAATGCCGCCCGCGACGCCATTATCATGATCGACGACCGGGGTGTCATCACGTTCTGGAATCCGGCGGCTGAACGCATTTTCGGGTACGGGGCCCACGAGACCATCGGCAACGACATCTGCGGCATACTTGCTCCGATCCGCCTCATGGGCTCCTATCGAGAACTGTTCTGTCCCCGGCAGCACGAAAGGGATGGCGCCGCCGGAAATGCGATCGAACTCACGGCAAGGACCAGCGGCGGAGCAGAGGTGCCCGTCGAAATTTCGCTTTCCTCCCTGCAGTTGAAAGGGAGATCGCACAGCGTCTGTTTAATGAGGGATGTATCGGGCAGGAAGAGAACGAACGAGGAACTGCGCGCTCACCGCGAAAAACTGGAGTGCCTCGTGGAAGCCAGGACCGAAGAGTTGAAGATGTCGAACGATCTTCTGCAGAAGGAGATCGACGACCGATCACGGACCGAGGAGGAACTTTTCCGGTCCGAGACATTCCTGAACACCATCTTCGATAGTTTCCATGACCCCTTCAGTATCATGGACAGCAGCTTCCGGATCATCAAGTTCAACGACGCCTATGCGCGAATGTGGAACAAGCTGTCCAAGGACCTGGGCGGGAAGAAATGCCACGAGGCCCTGCACAGCCGACCCTCGACCTGCCGGGACTGCATCGTCGAAAAGACCTTTCAGTCCGGCGATCCCTGCGCACAGGAGCGTCTCCTCCAACTGCCGGGCGGCGAAGCATGGATGGAGATCTATACCTATCCCATCTTCGGCCCCGGCAACGTGGTGACCCATGTGGTTGAATACAGCCGCGACATCACGGACAGGAAGAAAGAGGAAGAGGAAAAGAAGGAACTGATCAGGACCCTGAACCACTTGTCGACGACAGACCCGCTTACGGAGCTCTACAACCGCCGCGCCTTGAACGACCGTCTCCGTCACGAGATCGACCGTGCCGTCCGTTACGACGACGACCTTTCGCTTATTCTCTGCGATGTGGACCGTTTCAAGCTTATCAACGATACCTTCGGTCACACCATGGGAGACCGGGCGCTCATCTCGATCGCGGAGACGCTGCGCCGGTCTCTCCGGAAGCCGGACATCGTGGGCCGCTACGGCGGGGATGAGTTCATGATCATCCTGCCCGCCACATCCCTGGAAGGCGCGAAGAACCTCGCGAACAAGCTCAGGACCTCCGTGGAACAGCTGGAGCTGGACGCCGAAGCGGAGAAGATAAAACTCTCGATCAGCATCGGCGTGGCCAGCTGCTGCGAACCGGTGGAAAACATCGACACTCTCGTCGCGCTTGCCGATACGGCGCTCTATGCATCGAAGGAGGCGGGCAGGAACCGGGTGACAGCGATGCGGAGATAGCCGGAAGGACAGTCTCAGCTAAAATCCGGAGTTCCTACTCCGGATCGATGCACTGGGTATCGTCTGATATGACGACTGTTGCGCAGTATTCATCGATCCGCTCCCCGGGCACGCCCATCTTCTCCAGCAGATGCCGGAAGCGGTTCTGCTGGAACAACGGGACCAGGGCGGTCGCTCCCCTGAACGCCGTTTCCACGGCATACCGGTAGGCGGCTTCTCCCCTGCAGGCGATCGCGAACCTGCCCGCCGCGGACCTGCTGACGGAGATGGTATCTCCCGTTGCCATCCGCCTGCTCTCCTGCTGCAGGGCTTCCTGAAGAACCAGGAGCTTGATGATCGTCTCGTTAAGCTCTTCAGGATGGTCGTGATAGTGTTCCAGCCCGTGTTTCTTCGCAAAATAGGATGCTGTCTCCATGCAATTCTCTCCCCGATCGGGTTTCCGTACGCCGCCCTTGATCGCCGCCGCAATTATACGGTCTCTCCACAAACCAAATCAAGAGCCCCCCTGTTCTTGAGCCACTCCGCCGAGGATGCCCGCCGGGGTACGACCGCATGCAGCTTCGAAACATGGGACATCTGCGGAAGGGATCAGGATCTGCGCTGGACTAGCAAGGGAATGATGCGATGGGAATGGGACAACCAGCCGGTCCGGGTCCTGAACAACGGAGGCGTCAGAACCGCACCGGCGGAGGCAACATGATCCTCAGCTCTGCCCGGCCCCCGGATGCCCGAAGCCCAGGCCGATCTGTTCGCTGATGAAATACCTGATCGTGGCGCTTTCTTCCGGGCCGATCTTGACGAACTTCATCCCCATGCCCGGTTCGCTGAAGGGTCCTTCCTCGAAGGTGACGACATAGAGGACAACCGCCTCGACGCGGATGGTGCTGTCCCAGATCTCCACATCGATGACGACGCGCTCATGCACGGGCCGCGGCTCGAGCGTGCGGAAGAACATGCCGTACTGGGACAGGACGGTCACATACCCTTCCTCGGACTCGTCACCCCGGTGCAGGACCGCGGGAAGGGCCGTGGCGATACGGATCGATTTTCTCGTGCCCTTTTCGATGACCTGCTGGATGACCTGGAACACATCGTTGGGATCGAGCGGCTTCCTGAGCAGCCCGGCCAGCTTCCCGTTCCGGAGAAGCTCGCTCAGGCTTCGGCTCGGCTCTTCGGAGACCACGACGAGCGGGACATCGCGAAAACGGGCATCCGCTTCCAGCCGTGACAGCATGTCCGTGCCGCTCTCTCCTGCCTCGGAGAAAACGGCTGCTGCCGGCGCGACACAGAGAAACTCGATCGCTTCAGCAGGATTCCTGGCGCTCACGACGGTATAGCCGAACTGCTGGAGCAGCATGCTGAGCGACAGCCGTTCGTTCACATCGCCGTCAAGCACCAGGATATACCGTAACTGGCCGCCGACCAATGCCGGTTCGCTCATGGATACCTCGGAGAGAAGAAGATTTCCACTCCACGGGCGGCGCAGAGACTTCCCGCGCCTCCCTCCCCGCACTGTTCACGGATCCCGAAGGTCGGCTGCAGGAAACCGCGGGACCCGCCGTTAT
>JAKAHZ010000046.1 GCA_021814615.1 Nitrospirota bacterium
CAGGATGATGTAGAAATACCAGGTTTTGTCCACCCAGGTCCGCTCCTGCAGCATGATGCCCAGGTCGCCGCCGGTGACGTTGACGAGGTTCTCGGCGACGATGCGGAAGATCACGCCCATGGCGAGCGTGGCGAGGGCGAAGTAGGGGCCGCGGAGACGCAGGCAGATGTAGCCGATGACCAGCGCGAAGAAGGAAACGACGACGATGCTCGCCGGGAATCCCCACCATGCCGAGATCCCGAGCTTGCTGTAGAGCATGCCGGCCGTGTAGGCGCCGACGCCGAAGAAGGCAGCGTGGCCGAAAGAGACCTGGCCGCAGTAGCCCGACAGGAGGTTCCATGCCATGCCGATGACGGACCACATGATGACGAGGATCAGGATGTGCATCACGTAGGAGCTCAAGCCCAGGAGCGGCAGGAGCGCGAGCAGGCCGAGGACGATGTAGGCGGCGTATTTTTTCATGAGATCCATTTAGACACAGAGGACACCGAACAAGTTTGAATAGCGATATCTTTTATAGGATTCTTCAGAGTCCTCAGTGTCAAGAAGGCTTTGCTACTTTCCCAGCTTTCTGCTCCGGAGGAGCGATGCCACGCCGCCGGGAATGAAGATGAGCGCGGCCACGAAGATCACGAACCTGCCGACAGGCGCCCAGCCCATGCCGATGTAGGTGGCGGTGAGCGATTCGAAAAGTCCCAGGATCAGCCCGCCGATGATCGCGCCGACCGTGGATCCCAGGCCGCCCAGGATCGTGATGACGAAGGAGATGAGCGTGAACTGGCCGCCGATGTCGGGATAGATGTAGTAGATCGGGATGAAGAGACAGCCGGCGGCGCCCACGAGGGACGATCCGAGGCCGAAGGTGATCACGCGCATGCGCTCCACATTCACGCCCATGAGCTGGGCCGCATCCAGGTCCTGCGCAGTGGCGCGGATGGATTTGCCCATGTCCGTTTTGGTCAGGAAGAACCAGAGACCGCCGGTGATCAGGAGCGCCACGGCGAAGGAAACGGTCCAGGGCAGGGAAAGCGAAGTATCCACGGGTGAGTCCTTCCAGTAATCGCGCAGGTACCATGCCTTCGTGGAGTAGGAGACCGGCGTCTGTCGGTAGTCTGACTGGAAGATGATCGTGGCCAGGTTGGCCAGCACCATGCCGATCCCCACGGTCAGGATCACCTGGTTCTCGGGCAGGATGGAATCCACCTTCAGCACCGGGTTGATGAGGTATTTCTGGAGGCCGACGCCGAGGAGAAACAGCGCGGGCGCCGCGACGACGATCGAGAGATAGGGATCGATGTGGAATGTCGAGAAGAGCACGTAGGCGATGTACATGGCCACCATCATCAGCTCGCCGTGGGCGAGGTTGATGATCTTCATCACGCCCATGATGATGGTCATGCCGATCCCGATCAGGGCGTAGAGGCCCCCGAGCAGCACCCCGGAAATGAGCGTCTGGAGCAGCACTTCGAGCTGGATAGCGGACATGGTTCACCCAAAGACAGTTCAGAGTGTGGAGTTCGGAGCGAACATCGGGTTCAGCCGTTTTCCCTCTGAACTCCCGACTCCGAACTCATTTACTTCCTTTCCTTCCACGACGGCACCGGATACACGTAGGGCTTGCTGGCATGGGACTTGGGCCAGATGGTCTCGAACTCGCCCTTCTGCACCTGGATCGCGAAGGTCTCGTGGAAGTTCTGGTTCTGGTAGCCTTCCTTGTCCTCGAATTTCACCGGCGCGTACGCCGTCTTGAGGTGCGTCGCCTTGAGCGCGTCGCGGATCGCGTCGGGCGTCCAGTTTTTCGCCCGGGTCAGGGCATCGGCGGTGACGAAGAGCGCGGCATAGGCCGATGCTCCGTGATAGGACGGATAGTCTCCGTATTTCGCCTTGTATTTCTCGGCGAACTCCCTGGCGCCGGGATAGTTGAGCTGCGGGGTCCAGAGCGTTGCGCTGACCACGTATTCTGCCGCGTCCTGCGCGCCTTTAATGAACTCGGGGATCGCGAATCCCGCTGCGCCGCCCGCATACAGCTTGGCGTCGATGCGCAGTTCCTTGGCCTGCTTCATGATGAGCGTCGCTTCATTGGCGTAGGCAACGGTGTAGATCACGTCCGGCTGCGCCGCCTTGACCTTGGACAGGAGCGGCTTGAAATCGATGGCGCCGGTCTCGAATTTTTCCTTCAGCACGACTTTCGCTCCGAAGGACGCGGCATCCTTCTCCATGGCATCGGCGCCCGAGGTGCCGAAGGCCGAGCTTTCATAGAGGATGGCGATGGTCTTGGGTTTCACGACCTCTTTCAGGAACGAGACCACGGCATCGCCGTAATGGGCGTTCACCTGGTTCTGGCGGAACACGTATTTATAGTGTTTCTGCGTGATGTCGTCGTCCGCGCTCGCCACGATGAGATAGGGCGTCTTGCGCTCCTCGGCCACGGCCGCGACCGCTTTCGCGCATGCCGAGGTGTATTCGCCGACGATGATGGGCTGTTTTTTCGAGTCGATCAGCTTCTCGACGATGGCTCGAGCCGTTTCCGGCTTGCCCGTTGAGTCCTCGAAGGAGAGGGCGATCTTCTTGCCCTTGACGCCGCCCTTGGCATTGATCTCCTCCGCCGCGATCTCGTAGGAGCGTTTCATGATCTCGCCGAACTTCGCGGGCTTGCCCGTGAGCGGCAGCGGGATGACGAGGTCGAAGGTGTCGGCAGCCAGGGCCGGAAGAGCGAAGATCCCGAAGAGAAAAAGAAAAATCGTGATGAGTGATAACTGTTTCATGTGCCCTCCTTGTGGGTTTTTGCGAATCGCGGCAGCATACGCGCCATGATAAGCGCGGATCGCTGCAAATTTCAATCTCTAATTCCAATTTCAGGTGAATTGCGCTGTTACGAACTCCCGGTTCAGCTTTGCAATGAATCGCGCTTTGATCCCCTTGGGGCAGGCTGCCTCGCATTCGTAATGATTGGAACAGTTGCCGAATCCCTGCTTGAGCATCTCTTCGGTCATCATGCAGACGCGGCGGCCGGCTTCGGGCCGCCCTTGGGGAAGCTTCGCCAGGTGCGTCACCTTGGCTGCCGTGAAGAGCATGGCCGAACCGTTCGGGCATGCGGCAACACAGGCGCCGCAGCCGATGCATTCCGCCGCGTCCATGGCCGTTTCCGCGTCCTGCTTCGGGATCAGGATGGCGTTCCCGTCCGGCGCTCCGCCGGTGTGAACCGAGATATATCCCCCCGCCTGGATTATCCTATCCAGGGATCCGCGGTCGATGACCAGGTCCTTGATCACCGGGAAGGCACGGGAGCGGAAGGGTTCTATGTAGATCGTATCGCCATCCCGGAAATTCCGCATGTGGAGCTGGCAGGTCGTGGTCAGTTTCCGGGGGCCGTGCGGCACGCCGTTCACCACCTGGCCGCAGGCGCCGCAGATGCCCTCGCGGCAGTCGCTGTCAAAGGCGATCGGCTCGCCGCCGGTCGTAATGAGCTCCTGGTTCACCCCATCGAGCATTTCGAGGAAGGACATGTCCGGCGAAATATTCTTCGCCTGGTACCGGACGAGTTGTCCCGTATCAGCGGCGTCCTTCTGGCGCCAGACGTATAATGTCAAGTTCATAATAGAACCTCACTGCATAAGACCTTTACCACGGAGACACGGAGGCACAGAGAAAGATAAGCATAATCAAGATGAAACTTCCCAGGAAATTAAATACAGCGTTGGGTTCTCTCCGTGTCTCTGTGTCTCAGTGGTTCAATCCAATAATTATTTGTAGTTCCGTACCGCGAGCTCGACGTTCTCGAACTCGAGCTGTTCCTTGTGCAGCTCCGGCTCCTTGCCGTCGCCTTTATATTCCCAGGCCGCGACGTGGCTGAAGTTCTCGTCATCGCGCTTTGCCTCATGGTCCGGCGTTTCGTGCTCCGACCGGAAATGAGCGCCGCAGGATTCCTCGCGCGCAAGGGCGTCTTTGGTCAGCAGCTCGGCGAATTCGAGAAAATCGGCAACCCGTCCCGCCTTCTCCAGCTCCTGGTTCAAATCTCCGCCGCTGCCCGGCACCGCCACATTCTGCCGGAATTCTTCCCGGATCCCGGGAATGCGCTTAAGCGCCGTGGTCAGGCTTTCCCGGCTCCTGGTCATGCCCACGTTGTCCCACAGAAGCCTGCCGAGTTCTCGGTGAAAATCGTTCACCGTGCGTTTTCCGTTGATGCACAGCAGCTTCTCCGTGGCAGCCGCCGCTTCCTCGCGGGAAGCGCGGAACTCCTGCTGATCGACATTCGCGGTTCCGGGCGTGGTCCGGCCAAGGTAATCGGCGATGGTGTAGGGAACGATGAAGTACCCGTCGGCAAGGCCCTGCATCAGGGCGCTGGCTCCCAGGCGGTTCGCGCCGTGGTCCGAGAAGTTCGCCTCGCCCAGGACGAAGAGACCGGGAATGGTGCTCTGGAGATCGTAGTCCACCCAGAGCCCGCCCATGGTGTAGTGCGGCGCGGGATAGATGCGCATGGGCTGTCGGTAGGCGTTCTCGTCGGTGATCCGCTCGTACATCTCGAAGAGATTGCCGAAACGCTCGCGAATGGTCTGCTCGCCCAGCCTGCCGATGGCGCCGGCAAAGTCAAGGTACACGCCGCGACCGCCCGGCCCCACGCCGCGGCCTTCATCGCAAACCTCCTTGGCGGCGCGGGACGAGATATCGCGGGGAGCGAGGTTGCCGTAGGCGGGATATTTGCGCTCCAGGAAATAGTCGCGATCGGGCTCGGGGATATCGCCGGGCTGGCGTTTGTCGTCCTTGTTTTTCGGCACCCAGACGCGGCCGTCGTTCCGGAGCGACTCGGACATGAGGGTCAGCTTGGACTGATGATCGCCGGTCACGGGGATGCAGGTCGGATGGATCTGGGTGTAACAGGGGTTGGCGAAAAGGGCGCCTCTCTTGTAGGCGCGGAACGTTGCAGTCACGTTCGAACCGATCGCATTCGTGGAGAGATAGAACACATTCGCGTACCCGCCCGTTGCCAGGCAGACAGCATCTCCTGCATGGGAGGATATCTCTCCGGTCACGAGGTTCCGGACCGTGATGCCTTTGGCATGGCCGTTCACGACCACGAGGTCGAGCATCTCGGACCGCGGATGAAGCCGTACGCTGCCCAGCTTCACCTGGCGCATCAGCGCCCCATAGGCGCCCAGGAGGAGCTGCTGGCCGGTCTGGCCCCTGGCGTAGAAGGTGCGTGACACGAGCGCGCCGCCGAAGGAGCGATTGTCCAGATAGCCCGCATAGTCCCGGGCAAAGGGGACGCCCTGGGCCACGGCCTGGTCGATGATATTCGCGCTCACCTGCGCGAGGCGGAAGACGTTCGCTTCGCGGGAACGGAAATCGCCGCCCTTGATCGTGTCGAGGAAGAGCCTCCAGACGCTGTCGCCGTCGCCGGGATAGTTCTTGGCGGCGTTGATGCCGCCCTGGGCCGCAATGCTGTGGCCCCGGCGGGGCGAGTCCTGGAAGCAGAAGGCATCGACGTTATAGCCGAGCTCGCCGAGCGTTGCCGCTGCGGAGGCGCCGGCCAGGCCCGTGCCGACCACGATGATCCGGTACTTCCGCTTGTTTGCCGGCGAGACGAGCTTCATCTCCTGCTTGCGGCGGTCCCATTTTTCGGTAAGCGGACCGGAGGGGATTTTAGGATCGAGAGTCATAAGATATCCACCGTCTGCCACGAAGGCGCGAAGCCACCAAGAACAACAATGCATTCAACGCTGATCTACGCCGAAGAGATATGAAGTATCAGCGAAAATCATAGGCCATCATGGTTCTTCTGCGTTGAATTCCTATCTTTATCGTAGCAGCAACCCCGTGAAGATCGTCACCGGTATCGCCGCGTACGCCAGCCACAGGATGGTTGCCGCGGCAGACCCGCCTTTCCGGATGAACGGAAAACTGCGTTCGCCGTTCAGGCCCCAGGTCTGGAAAGAGCTCTGGATGCCGTGGGAAAGATGCAGCAAGAGCGCCGTCACGCCCAGAAGATAGACGGCGGCAATGAGCGGCTGCTGCAGGGTCCGGGCCACCATGAGGAACACGTCGGGCCTGCCCGCTTCATCCAGGTTCCGGTACGCGGACAGGGCCGGATTCGTCACCTGGAAGGTGTACTGGAGGAGATGATAGACAAGGAAGGTGCCGATCACCGCGCCGGTCCAGATCATGTTTCTGCCTGCAAAGGTCGATGTGCGGTTCTCCTTTTTCATATAATCGACAGGCCGGGCTTTGCCGTTCTCGACGGTGAGCTGCAGGGCGTAGATGATATGCAGGATGACGGCGGGCAGCATGACGATCCGGACCGCCCAGAGCAGGACCCAGAGGCTGTGCAGTCCCGCTGCATAGGCATTCAGGTTGCCGAAGAAAATGGTCGAGTTGCCGGCAACGTGCAGGATGATGAAGACGGTCATCAGCTGGCCGGTTGCCGCCATCACGAGTTTTCTGCCGACCGAGGATGCAGGCAAGAACATGGAGATCCTTCTCGGAACGAAAATCAACTCACTTTGCCACAGAGTTCACCGAGGACACAGAGAAAATCGAGTTCCGAGACAAGGCCATCTCGGTGACCTTTGTGCGCTCTGTGGCTATTAGTTCTTAGGCCTTTCTGCTTCTGGTATCCCGCCTTCCGTCAGGTTCTTCGGATCGAGCAGCCGGTCAAGCTCTTCCTTCGAAAGATCCGTCATCTCCGCGGCAACGTCTTTGATCGGGCGGTTCTCGGCATAGGCCTTCTTCGCGATCTGCGCGGCCTTGTCGTAGCCGATCACGGGGTTTAGCGCGGTCACGAGGATCGGGTTCCGGTCCACGGAAGCAGCGATGCGCTCCCGGTTCACGGTGAAGCCGGCTACCGACTTGTCCGCGAAAAGGCGGCAGGCATTGCCCAGGAACGTGATTGACTGGAGCAGGTTATGGCCGATCACAGGAAGCATCACATTCAGCTCGAAGTTCCCGTGAGAATTCGCGACCATGATCGCCGTGTGACTGCCCGCGACCTGGGCGGAGACCATCATCAGCATCTCAGCCATCACGGGGTTCACCTTGCCGGGCATGATGCTGGACCCGGGCTGGAGCGACGGCAGGCTGATCTCACCAAGGCCGGCAAGGGGACCGGAGTTCATCCACCGGAGATCGTTCGCCATTTTGATCAATGAGGACGCAGTTGCCGTGAGTTGGCCCGAGAGCTCCACCGCCGTGTCCATGGTCGCCTGGGCGGCGAAGTGATTCTCCGCTTCCACGAAGGGGAGGCCGGTTTTGCCCGCCAGGCGCTGGGCCACTATCCTGCCGAACTCAGCCGGAGCATTCACGCCGGTTCCCACTGCCGTGCCGCCGATCGCCAGTTTTGCCAGGCGAGGGAGTGTGGACTCGATGCGCTCGATCGACTGGCTGACCTGGTATGCCCAGCCCGAGATCTCCTGGCCCAGGGTCACGGGCATGGCGTCCATGAGATGGGTTCGTCCGGTTTTTACCAGATCCCGGAACTCGGCTTCCCGTTTTTTGAGTGTCCCGTGAAGGCGCTGAAGTCCAGGCAGGAGCTTTTCCTGGACATCGAGAAAGGCCGCAACATGGATGGCAGCGGGAATCACGTCGTTCGACGACTGGCCCATGTTCACGTGGTTGTTCGGGTGGACCGGGGAACCCAGTGTTTTCGATGCGAGCGACGCGATCACCTCGTTGGCGTTCATGTTCGTGGAGGTGCCGGAGCCGGTCTGGAAGATGTCGAGCGGGAAGTGGTCATCCCATTTTCCCTCGGCAACATCGAGCGCGGCCAGATGCACGGCATTGGCGATCTTCGCGTCGAGCAAACCAAGACCGGCGTTTACTTCGGCGGCAGTTGCCTTGATGAGGCCGAGCGCCCGGATGAAGGAGCGCGAGAACCGAATGCCCGAGACGGGGAAGTTCTCCACCGCGCGCTGGGTCTGGGCCCCGTAGAGAGCGTCCTTGGGGACCTTCACGTCGCCGAGGGAGTCTTTCTCTATTCTATAGTCAGACATAAGACCCTTAGGATCAAAACCGTTTGACGCGGATGAACGCGGATAACCGCTATGATAACGGCGGATAACGTCAACGTCCTTAAAACACGAATTGGACAAGAGAACAGGATCAACTGGATGCCGGTCGATTGTCATTGCGAGGAGCGGTTCCTGCGACGAAGCAATCTCGTAGTGCTCTTGAATTCCTAGCGACGAGTTTGTTTCGCTGCGCTCGCAAAGGCAGAAAAGGATACGGCAATGGCCTGCCTGAACCTTATGCTGTAAATCCTGTTATCCGTCAATAAGAATTGCCTTGAACTTAGTTTCCCCTTGTCACCCTGTCGTCTTGTCATGTTCTCCCTGTCGGCTTTACCTCTCCGCCAGCCCCGTCTTTCTCGCCGCTTCGGCAACCGCATGGGCCACGGCCTGGACGACGCGCTTGTCGAAGGGGCTCGGGATGATGTAGTCCTCGTGCAGTTCCTCGGTCTTGACCATATGCGCGATGGCCTCGGCGGCTGCGAGTTTCACGGCTTCATTGACGCCCTTCGCATGGACGTCAAGGAGGCCGCGGAAGATGCCGGGGTAGGCCAGCATGTTGTTGATCTGATTCGGATAGTCCGAACGGCCAGTTGCGAGGACCCGGGCGAGCGGCAGCGCTTCCTCGGGCGCGATCTCCGGGTCGGGATTGGCGAGGGCGCAGACCACGGGGTCCTTTGCCATGCCCTTGATGTCTTTTGCCGTGATCACGTTCGGCGCCGAGACGCCGATGAACACGTTTGCGCCCTTCATGGCGTCGGAGATCGTTCCCTTGATCTTCCGGGGATTCGTGATCTTCGCGAGTGCGGCAAGGTGGGGGTTCATGCCTGTCCGCCTTCCCGGGTAGACCGTGCCCTTGCTGTCCGATACCGTGACGTCCTTGATGCCGTAGGCGAGCAGGATCCTGGCGATGGCCGTTCCTGCCGCGCCTGCGCCGACCATGGCGACTTTGAATTTGCGGATGTCTTTCTTGAAAAGCCTGCCCACGTTGATGAGCGCAGCGAGCGCAACGACGGCGGTGCCGTGCTGGTCGTCATGGATCACCGGCATGGCGAGGTCCTTCCGGAGCCGCATTTCGATGTCGAAACACCGGGGCGCGGAGATGTCCTCGAGGTTGATCCCGCCGAAGGACGTGGCGATGTTCTTGACCGTTGCGACGATCTCGTCGGGGTCCTTGGTCCGGAGCGCGATGGGGAAGGCGTCGATATCGGCGAACTCCTTGAAGATCATCGCCTTGCCTTCCATGACCGGCATGGCCGCGTCGGGCCCGATGTCGCCCAGGCCCAGCACCGCGGTCCCGTCGGTGATGATCGCCACGGTGTTCCTCTTGATCGTGTACCGGTAGACGTGCTCGGGGTGGTCGTGGATGTCCATGCAGACCCGGGCCACGCCGGGCGTGTAGACCTGGGAGAGATCGTTCCGGTCGCGGATGGGGACCTTGCTCCGCATCTCGATCTTGCCGCCCTCATGGGCGGTGAAGGTGCGGTCCATGGTCCGGAGGACCTTCACGCCGCCCACGTTCTTGATGGCGGCGACGATCTCCCGTTCGTGCTCCGCGTCGCGGGCGTCAACGGTCACGTCGCGAATGATCTTGCCGCGCTCCACGCGCACGATGTCCACGGCGCCGAGGTTGCCGCCGACCATGCCGATGGCCAGGGCGATCTGGGCGAACTTGCCGATCACGTTGTCGATCTCGATCCGGATCTGGATGCTGTAGCAGGGGCTGGTGGAGCAGACACTGGGGGAAACCATGGGTACGCTCCTTGCAACGGAACATAGCGGATGTCAGGGAACGCGCGGGGATGCGCACCCGAAGGTCCTAAAAATACCGTAACAGGGAATGTTTTCTTTGTCAAGGAGCATCGCGGCCTGCGACGCATGAGAAGGGAAAAGGCCCCTTCCGGACTTGATGCCCGAAAGGGGCCCAGAGGCTATTGCATGATGACCGCTTCCACGCGCCGATTCTTCTCTCGCCCTTCTGGGGTGTCGTTGGATGCGATGGGCTTGTCCGGACCGTACCCTTTCGCGGTGAGCCGGTCTGCCGCGATGCCGTACTTCGTGATCGCCGCCTCGCGGACTGCCTTTGCCCTCGCTTCAGAAAGGGCCTTGTTGCTCTTCGCGCTGCCGACGTTGTCGGAATGGCCCTGGATCTCGGCCTTCTGGTCAGGATACTGCTTCATGAACTGCGCGAAGCGCTCGATCTCGGGAAGATAGGCCGACTTGACCACCGCCTTGCCGGAGTCAAAATTGATTTTCAGGGTTATCGATATGACGCAGCCGTTCGTGTCCACCTTGGCGCCGGTTGGCGTGCCGGGACACTTGTCGAGATAATCGGGCACGCCGTCGTTGTCGCTGTCGAGCGGACAACCGTTGGCGTCCACTTTCACGCCCGCCGGCGTACCGGGGCACTTGTCCAAGTAGTCGGGAACGCCGTCATTGTCGCTGTCGAGCGGACAACCGTTGGCGTCCACCTTCACGCCTTCAGGCGTGCCGGGGCATTTGTCCTTGTCGTCCGGGACGCCGTCCTTGTCGCTGTCCACGACCGTAACGACCGGAGCAGCAGCGGCAACGGGTGCGGGCGCCGGAGCCGGAGCCGCAGCAGGCGCAGGGGCGGAAGCCCGTTTCTCGGCAGCAGCAGGCGCCGGCTTTTCGGCGGCCTTTTCCACAGGCGGGGCTTTCGGAGTCAGCTGCCCGCATCCGCGGCCGCAGATCTCTTCACCGTAGCTCCCCCTGCAGCAAAGAAAGGGATCCATCTCGAGGTTGCCGGCCAGAGTGATCGAGGTCGGCCCCAGACATGCCGCCACAGCAAGCAGTACGACGATGAAACTTTTCATGACAATGAACCTCCATTCTTTAGGGTATTTGGAGATTATTATTCTTGTTTGATGGCGGCAGTAAAGCACCTTACTCAATGGGGATACTATAGCAGAAACAATCATCGCGTGTTGCTCCAAGTACGGCGAATTGCCCCGCCTTGCATTTCCCGCTGTTCTGCGGTAGTCTCGAACCATGCGGCATCGGCCGCTCAAGGAGTGAACCATGGACCGGGACCACGAACGCATTCACCGCGACGAACGCGGCCTCCGCAGCGTGGGCATGACGGAGCTGCAGGCGATCTACGCCGAACTTGGTCTTGCGAAGGAGGATCTCGACATTCTTTCGACCCCCAGGCGGTCCCTGACCGTCAGCTTCCCGGTGAAGCTCACCAGCGGAAAGACGCAGATGTTCCAGGGCTTCCGAGTGCAGTACAACGACGCACGCGGACCGGCGAAGGGGGGCATCCGCTTTCACTCCGAGATGGATGAGCCGCACGCGCGAGAGCTCGCTTTCCTCATGGCGCTCAAATGCGCGGTGGTGAACATTCCTTTCGGCGGCTCCAAGGGCGGCGTGGCAGTGGACCCCTCCCGCCTCTCCGTTGCCGAACTGGAGCTGATCACCCGCGGGTATATCCGGGCCATCGCGGACTACATCGGCCCCTTCAAGGACATTCCGGCGCCCGATGTATACACCGACGAGCGGACCATGGCCTGGATCCTCGACGAATACGAGCGTATCACGCGGCAGCATGTCCCGGCCATCGTCACGGGCAAGCCGCCGGAGCTGGGGGGCATTCCCGCGCGGCGCTATTCCACGGCCCTCGGCGGCATCCACGTGCTGGAACGGGCGCTCAAGGAGCGCGGCATGTCGCCCCAGGGCACTCGCGTCGTCATCCAGGGGTTCGGGAACGTGGGCGAGAACATGGCGATCCAGCTGCACCAGCGGGGTTATCGCATCGTTGCGGTGAGCGATGTGCGGGGCGGGCTCGCCGATCCGGAGGGGCTCGACATCGTCGCCCTGACCCGTTATCACCAGGACACGAAGAGCCTGCAGGGGTTCCCGGGCGGCCGGGAGATCACGAACGCCGAGCTTCTGACCATTGACTGCGACGTGCTGGTGCCCGCGGCCTTGTCGAACCAGCTCGATGAATCGAATGCCCGGGACGTGAAGGCGGGTATCATTCTCGAACTGGCGAACGCGCCCACCACCGCCCAGGCAGACGAGATCTTCTTCGAGCGCGGCGTCATGGTCATTCCCGACATCCTGGCCAATGCGGGCGGGGTGGTGGTGAGCTATTTCGAGTGGAGCCAGAACCTCTCGAACGATCCCTGGCCCGAGGCGAAGGTGCTTCAGAAACTGAAGGACCTCATGACAACGGCCTTTCACGATGTGCTCGTCCTGTGCAAAGGCTCCTCCTGCCGTTTGCGCAAGGCCGCGTATCAGCTGGGCGTCAAGCGTATTCTCGACGCCGAGCGGCTGCGCGGCAATCTCTGAGCTGGCCTATAGGGAACTGATTTCACTCCTGTCGCATTTTTGCATCATGGTACGACGTTCGTCTTCCCGTTGAGCCGCTTGCCGGTCGATCCGTCTTGACTGTATCCTGTTGACTCGTCGAGAATTTCGCCTTCATGGGCCATCGTGATGGGGTATTTTTCCCCTTTTTCGCCCGGGTATCGAAGTTGCAATGAAAAAAGTACGATATAATTAAGAGCAAAGGACCCTGTGCTTTTCAGCCCGTCCTTGGAAAGGAACAGATTCGAGATAATGGAAGTGTCGTTCGTCACAACGTCGTGGAAGATGAGGGGAAGAGCTGAACCTCTCGAAGGAGGCCCTATGGACGGCGAACGGACCATTCTCAGATTATGTACGGTTTGTCACGATGCCATGGCAACACGTCATACCGATGCAGGGCACGGAAAGACCTTCAGCATTTGCGATCGATGCCAGACCGCGGCGCGGGAGAATTTCATCTGGGTCTGCACCCACTGCGGGAGCGTCAACATGCAGCCCCGCCAGTCCTTTCTCCGCCAGTTGAGCGAGGCGGGATACGAGGGATCGCGGGCCAACTACGCGAAACGCCAGGGCGTGCTGAGCATCGACAAGTGCATGGAGTGCGATCCCCAGGGAGTCGATCAGGCTGTCAAGGCGGCGGAACAGAGGTTCGCAAGCGGCCACTGCTGATCAACAAGACGGACAGAGCGCAAAGGACGGTGGTTCCGGTGAAGCGGGAACGTGCGGAGCAGTTCAACCGCGAAGTGGAAGCCTATCGACGGGTGTTATTGTTCCTCGCAAAACAGCGTGACTGGAAGTCCTTCCAGGACTGGGCGAAGAGCCTCTTCGACTATGTGGAATCGGTCGAAGCGGGAGAGCGGGAGCGCCGTTTCTTCGGCATCTTTTCCTCGGTCCTGGCCGCGCTTGCCCTGACGGTCGTCGTCGTCTTCGGCATCGAACCTGCCTTCCTGGGCGACTGGATGGGGCTTCGGAACGCACTCATCATGGGCGCGCTCGGCGGAAGCGGGTTCGAGCTTGTTTTTTACTATGATTTCCGCGTCTACGTCAAGGTGCGCATGGCGCATTACCAGGAGCGGCGCATCGCTTTTATCCGCGGTTTGGAAGGCGACTTCCGTGAATACCTGACCATCGCCGAACAGCAGGGGGTGTGATCCACGCCTTCCGCTGTTCAGCAATTCCTTGAATGCCACCTGCCTTTGTAGTATCCTCATCGTAAGTCCTGTTTGTCACGCCCGGGACGTCAGCCGCCATGAGCAATCGCGCCAAGTTCTATCACAAAGGCATCCGTTTCGAATGCCAGGGAGACGGCAACTGCTGTCTGAACCACGGCAGGCACACCTACGTCTATCTCTCCTTCAATGACCGCAAGCGGCTGGCCGTATTTCTGGGCGTGACGGTCATGGAATTCACAAAGAATTATACCCATGCTTCCGACGGCATGGTCCATCTCAAGGATCCTGAGCGGGACTGCCCGTTTTTCAAGGACCGCCGCTGCAGCGTGCATCAGGCGCGGCCCTGGCAGTGCCGGACCTGGCCCTTCTGGCCGGAGAACATGCATCCCAAGGTCTGGGAGCGCGATGTCGCCTCATTCTGCCCCGGCGTGGGCAAGGGCCGGCTGTACACTGCGGAAGAGATCGAGCGGATCATGGTGAAGCAGGGCGAGGTCGGTGGATGTGGAGTGACCGACACGAAGACGGGGAGACACGGGGACGCGGAGTAAGACAGGCAAGACAAGAAACGGACAAGGCGACAAGGGGACCAGGCGAAAAAGCGGACGGAGATAACACCGTACTTCTAACCGTGAACATTTACTCAGCCCTTGAGTCCAGTAGCCAGGGTTCTTCGCCCTGTCGTCTTGTCGCAGGCTCGCCCTGTCGGCATTACTCCCGACTCCGAACTCTGGACTCTTAACCCTTAACCCTGTACGCTGTACTTTGTACTCGGTACTGTTTTGTATATGCCCGTATATCGAATTCCTCAAGAACTGGTCTTTCCCGATCCCGAACTTGCCGACGAGGACGGGCTTTTGGGCGTGGGGGGAGATCTCTCGACGGAGCGGCTGCTCCTGGCCTATGCGAACGGCATCTTTCCCTGGTTCAGCGCCGGGGAGCCGATCAAGTGGTGGTCCCCTGATCCCCGCTGCGTACTGCTGCCCGGCGAGCTCCGGATCTCGAAGAGCCTCTGGGACAGCATCAGGAAGAAACAGTACGAAGTGACCTTCGACAAACAGTTTGAAGAGGTCATTCGTCAGTGCTCCGCGGTCCGGCGCAAGGGGCAGCGGGGGACATGGATCACCGAGGGGATGCAGCGGGCTTACGTCGAGCTGCACCGGAAAGGCTATGCCCATTCCGTTGAGGTCTGGATGGACGGGGAGCTGGCAGGAGGCCTGTACGGCGTGGCGATCGGCAAGAGCTATTCCGGAGAGTCCATGTTCCATCTGCGGCCCGACGCGTCGAAGATCGCGCTCTATCATCTCGTCGAGCATCTGCGTGACCGGGGTTTCCCGCTCATCGACTGCCAGGTGACGAACCAGCATCTTCTGAGCCTGGGCGCCATGGAAATGACGCGGTCCGATTTCCTGAAGGCCCTGCGGAAGAATGCGTCAAAGCCGGGCCATCACGAGTCGTGGGGATTGAAAGGCTGACAAGGCGACAAGGTGACACGGCGACAAGACCTTTCACCACGAAGGACACGAAGAACACGAAGAAAAACAGACGTGGAGAAAGAACCGACAAGGTGACAGGGCGACAAGACCTTTCACCACGAAGGACACGAAGAACACGAAGAAAAACAGACGCGGAGAAAGAACCGACAAGGTGACAGGAAGACAAGGCGGCAAGGAGAAGGATTTCCGAAGTTGAGACGTTGGGAGGTTGAGAAAGGAAGAACCATAAAGCGACAAACGATAAAAGAGATGAGAGCTCACCTATGAAAAAAATATACATTCTTTCCGATGCGACAGGCCAGAGCGCGCTCCATATCCTGCGGGCGGGGATCGTGCAGTTCGAGCATGCCCGCACCAAGATGATGCTCTTTCACGATGTGGAGACCAAGGCCGCGCTCAAGAAGGTCCTCGACCAGGCAAAGGAGGCAAAGGCGCTGATCGCCTTCACCTTCGTGAAGAAGGAGATGCGAGATTACGCAAACGACTATTGCCTCAAGCACCAGATCCTGCATCACGACATCCTGGGGCCGCTGATCTTCAATCTTTCTGCCTTCCTTCGCATGGAGCCCCTGGAGGAGCCGAGCCTGCTGCGCAAGGTCGATGAAAAGTATTTCAAGCGGATCGACGCGATCGAGTATACCCTGGGCCATGACGACGGCAGGGGAACGGAGCGGCTGAAAGAGGCGGACATCGTTATTGTCGGCTTGTCGCGCAGCTCCAAGACGCCCACGTCCTTCTACCTGGCGCAGGAAGGATACAAGGTGGCCAATGTGCCGATCGTGCCCGAGATCCCGCTGCCCGAGGAACTCTTCGAAGTGGACCAGCACAAGATCGTCTGCCTGAACATCGAGGCGGAGGCGCTCCAGAAGATCCGCATGGTGCGCCAGAAGAAATTCGGGCTCAAGTCCAGCTACAGCGATCTGCGGAAGATCTTCAGCGAGGTGGAGTACGTGCGCGAGCTGGTCCGGAAGAACCGCGGCTGGACCGTCGTGGACACGACGAACAAGTCCATCGAGGAAACGGCCTGGGAGATCATTCACAAGGTCTTCGGCGAGGAGCACGAGGAATAAGCGTCAGAGGCAGGAGACAGGAGTCAGAATCCAGAAGCCAGGAATCGAGCAGGGCGAGAACGCATGTCATTGCGAGGAGCGATTTTGCGAGCCTGCCCCCGCACGAATACGGCAGGGGAAGTCGGCGACCGGATGCTGATCGCTCCGGACGAAGGATCACACTTCGAGATCAACGAAGAGGGGGAGCTGAGTGCGGATTGACAGCGCCCCGCCGCGTGATACAATGTAATTAGGATAGATGGAGTCCTTATTAGGAGAGAATGATTCTGGAGGAGAGCGCCGGAGAAAGGGATTGCAGATCAAGGAGTTGTCGATCCGGCCCGAGCATGAGGACCTGAGATATGCCGAAGAACCTGACACAAAAAATCCTGGAGGCTCACCTGGTGGAGGGTGAACTTGTCCCCGGCAGGGAGATCGGGATCAGGATCGATCATACGCTGCTCCAGGATGCCACGGGCACCCTGGCAATGCTCGAGTTCGAATCCCTGGGGCTCGACCGGGTGAAGGACGAGCTTGCGGCCCAATATGTGGACCATAACCTGCTCCAGACGGACAACAAGAACGCCGACGATCACCGGTTCCTCCAGACCGCTGCAGCGCGGTTCGGGATCCATTTCAGCCGTCCCGGCAACGGCGTGTCTCACCAGGTGCACATGGAGCGGTTCGGCGTGCCGGGAAAAACGCTCCTGGGCTCGGACAGCCACACGCCGGGAGCCGCAGGCGTGTCGGTGCTCGGCATCGGCGCAGGTGGGCTCGACGTGGCCCTTGCCATGGCCGGGTATCCCTATTTCCTTCCCTGCCCGAAAGTGCTGGGCGTGAAGCTTACCGGCAGTCTGCCCGACTGGGTGAGCGCCAAGGACGTGATCCTGGAAGTGCTGCGGCGCTACGACGTGAAGGGGTGCGTCGGCAAGATCATCGAGTATTACGGCCCCGGCGTGGCCACTCTTTCCGCGACTGACCGCGAAACCATCGGGAATATGGGCACGGAAACGGGCGCAACGACCTCGATCTTCCCCTCCGATGAACGGACGCGGGAATACCTGGAAGCCCAGGGCAGGGGAAGCGCCTGGCGGCCCCTGGCAGCCGACGAAGGGGCGACCTACGACGAAGAGATCGAGATCGACCTCTCGAAACTGGTGCCCCTGATCGCCAAGCCGTCCTCTCCGGGAAATGTGGTTACGGTGGCTGAGGTTTCCGGGACCGTGGTCCATCAGGCGATCGTGGGCAGCAGCGTGAATTCCTCCTTCCGCGACCTGATGATCGCCGCCAGAATGCTCGAAGGCAGGCGCGTGCATCCCGACGTCAACTTCCATATCAACCCCGGCAGCCGGCAGGTGCTGGAGAACGTGGCCCAGGCTGGCGGCATGATGCCTTTCCTGACCTCGGGCGCGCGGCTGCACGAGCCGGGATGCCAGGGCTGCATCGGCATGGGTCAGGCGCCCGGGACGGGCGAAGTGAGCCTGAGAACCTTCCCGCGGAACTTCCCCGGCCGTTCGGGCACCAAGGACGACAAGGTCTACCTCTGCTCGCCCGAGACCGCGACCGCTGCTGCGCTCTTCGGCAAGATCACCGATCCGCGCGAGATGGGGAAGCAAATGGCCTATCCGCGCATCGCGGACCCGAAGGCGTACACCATCGACGAGCGTTCCATTGTCTTTCCCTCCGACGACCTCAGGAGGACCGAGATCGTGCGCGGCCCGAACATCCGGCCGCTGCCGGTCCTGGACCCGCTTCCCGACCACATTGCCGCGGAAGTGACGCTCAAGGTAGGGGACAACATTTCCACGGACAGCATCATGCCCGCAGGCAACCGGATCCTGCCGCTTCGGTCGAACATCGAGGCGATCAGCGAATTCGTATTCAATTCCGTTGACCCCGAGTTCCCGCGGAGAAGCAAGATCGCCGGCGCGGCGGTCGTCGTGGGCGGGGAGAATTACGGCCAGGGGTCGAGCAGGGAGCACGCGGCCCTGGCGCCGCGCTATCTCGGCGTGCGGGCGAAGATCGTGAAGAGCTTCGCGCGGATCCACAAGTCGAACCTGTGCAATTTCGGCATCCTGCCGCTCACCTTCAAGGACCCGGCGGACTACGATACGATCACGACGGGCTCGCGGATCACGCTGCCGGACGTGCGCAAGCATGTCGCTCAGGGCGACCGGGAGATCCCCGTGGAGATCGGCGGGAGAAGGATCCTGGCGATCCTCGATGTGTCGGAGCGCCAGCGGAAGCATCTCCTGGCAGGCGGAACGCTGAATTTTGTGAAGGATGAATTGAAGAGGAAATAGATGATTCAACGCAGATAAAAGCCGAAGGGGTATGATTTTCGCTGATTAATCTCAAGCCTTTGCAGCGTTAATCATACGTAATCAGCGTTGATCAGCGTTGAATGTCTTGAATCTGAAGAACCCGTCAGGCGTAAGGGGAATATCATGATGGAAGCGACCATGACCAAAAACATCGGGCTTCGCAGCGTGCCGGTGGCGGACACGAGGATCAGCGACGTGGACGGCACGAATGGCATCCTGATCTATCGCGGCTACCGGATCGAGGACCTGGCGAAGAATTCGACGTACGAAGAGACAGCCTACCTGCTGCTCCATGATGCCTTGCCGAACGAGGAGCAGCTGGCGGATTTCCGGAAAAACCTCGAAGAGGCCCGGGAGCTGCCTGCTTTTGTCTTCGACAGCATCAAAAAGCTGCCGAAGACGTCCCATCCCATGGATGTGCTGCAGGCGGCGATCCCGCTCCTGGGGCTGGCCGATCCCGAGCTTCGGGACGAGTCGCGGGAAGCCAACCTGCGGAAGGCGGTGAGGCTGATCGCCCGACTGCCCATGATCATTGCGGGCTGGGACCGGATCCGGAACGGCCACGACCCCCTGCCTGCCGACGAGACGCTTACGCATGCGGGGAATTTCCTCTGGCAACTGCGCGGCGCGGTCCCCGACGGGGAGATCGGCAGGGCGCTCGATGTGGCTTTGATCCTTCACGCGGACCATTCCTTTAACGCTTCGACCTTCGCCTGCCGCGAAGTGGTCTCCACGCAGGCGCATATGTACGCGGGCGTGGCGGCCGGCGTGGGAGCTCTTTCCGGCAGCCTGCACGGCGGCGCGAACGCCCAGGTGATGAAGATGCTCGAAGCGGTGAAGGATGAAAAAGATATCCCGGCGTGGGTGCGGAAGGAGCTCGAAAGCGGCAGGAAACTGATGGGCATGGGCCATGCCGTGTACAAGACCACGGATCCCCGTGCGCGGTTCCTGAAGGACCTGTGCTTCACCCTGGGCAGGAAACTGGGGCAGGAGCACTGGTGCACCCTGTCGGCCCAGATCGAAGAGACGGCAGTGGCAGAGTTCAATAAACGCGGCAAGACCACGATCCGGCCGAACGTGGATTTCTTCAGCGCGCCGGTTTACCACATGATGGGCATTTCCGGCGATCTCATGACGCCGATCTTTGCGATTTCCCGTATAGCCGGATGGACCGCGCACATCATTGAGGAGAAATACGGCGATGCCCAGGGAAAGCCGGCGCTCTACCGGCCGTCGTCGGATTACACCGGCACGTACTGCGGCAGGGAAGCCTGCGCGTACACGCCGATGGAGAAGAGATCGTAACAGCTTGCAAGCGTGCAAGCTTGCAAGCTTGACAGCTTAATCAGATGCAAGCGAGAGGACGCCCATGGCTACGAAAAGAACGGCAAGGAAACCGAAGAAAGCGGCGCTGCCGAAAGGAAGAGCGAAACGAGCGTCCCCCAGGCAGGGGGTGACCACGATGAAATCGAGTGCGATCAAAACCGACAAAGACAGGAAAAATATCATAGAAACGATCAATCCCGCCACCGAAGAGGTCATGAGCGACATCATGACCATGTCGCCGGAAGAGGTCTCGTCCATTGTCGCCAAGACGCGGACGGCGCTGGCCTCCTGGCGGGAACGGCCTGTTCCCGAACGGGCCGGACTGGTGAAGAAGCTGGCAGGCGTGCTGCGCGGGCAGAAACGGAGCTACGCGGAGCTCATGACCAGGGAGATGGGCAAGCCCATCAGGGATTCCCTGGCGGAGGTGGAGAAGTGCGCATGGCTCTGCGACTACTACGGCGATAATGCCGAGCGCATGCTTCAGCCTGAGATGGTCGCGACGGAGGCGAAGAAGAGCTACATCTCCTTTGAGCCCCTGGGCGTGATCCTGGCCATCGAGCCCTGGAACTTCCCCTTCTGGCAGGTGTTCCGCGTTGCCGTGCCGGGCGTTGCGGCGGGCAACGTGGTGCTGCTCAAGCACGCGGCGAATGTGCCGATGACGGCCCTGGCCATCGAGGACGCCTTCCATCGGGCGGGGTTCCCGGAGAACGTGTTCCGCACGCTCCTGATCGATCCCGAGGCGGCCATGAAGCTGATCGATGACGACCTGGTGGATTCCGTGTCCCTCACCGGCAGCAACCGCGCGGGCGAGGAGGTCGGGGCGCACGCGGGCCGCAAGATCAAGAACCTGGTGCTCGAGCTCGGCGGGTCCGATCCCTTCATCGTGCTGGATGACGCCGACGTGGAGAAGGCGGGACGGATGGCGGCCAATGCCCGGATGGTGAACAGCGGCCAGAGCTGCATCGCGGCCAAGCGGTTCATCGTCATGGAGAGCGTTGCCGAGGAGTTCACGAAGCACTTCACCGCGCGGCTCCGGGAGCTCAAGATCGGCGATCCCCTGAACGAGACCACGGACATCGGGCCGGTGGCCCGGAAGGACATTCTCGCCGGACTGAAAGCGCAGCTCAAGGACGCCCGGGCCAAGGGCGCCAAGGTGATCGAGCTGCCGCAGCCGCTCTCGAAGGGCTATTTCTTCGCGCCCGCCGTGGTGCTGAACGCGAAGCCGAACATGAAGGTGCTGTCCGAGGAGGTCTTCGGTCCCATCGCGCCGATCGTGGTCGTGAAGAGCGAGGATGAGGCAATCGCCGTTGCGAACGACACCCAGTACGGACTGGGCGCGGCCGTCTGGAGCAGGAACATCGAACGGGCGGAAAAGCTGGCGCGCAGGATCCAGTCCGGCTTCGTGGCGATCAACGACATGGTCAAGTCCGATCCCCGGCTGCCCTTCGGCGGCGTGAAGAAGTCCGGCGTGGGACGGGAGCTTTCCACTTACGGCATCAAGGAGCTCGTGAACATCAAGACGGTAGTGGTAAAGGAGTAAAGGCAGGAGCCAGTAGCCAGGAGCCAGAATCCAGAAGGCAGGAGGGGCGGCCCAATGTGGCCGCCCTGATGTTGTGGAAAGGATTCTTGACACGGATATCGGCGGATTTGCTATGATATGACGGATCAAAGAGACGACTCGTGTGGATACGGCTAACACGGAAGAGGCGGCTCTGACGTTATCAGAGCCATTTTCAGCGTTCATCAGCGTTGAATTCTTCGCGTCTCCGTGACGCCGTGGTAAAATCGCTTATCAGGAGCCTGCATGAAAGCATCTGACCTGTTCGTGAAACAACTGGAAGAAGAGGGCGTGGAATACATCTTCGGCCTGCCGGGGGAGGAGAACCTGGACCTTCTCGAATCCCTCCGCACGTCGCACATCAAGCTGATCGTAACGCGGCATGAGCAGGCGGCGGCGTTCATGGCGGCAACCTACGGCAGGCTGACGGGCAGGGCCGGCGTCTGTTTCTCCACGCTCGGTCCGGGCGCGCTCAATCTCGTGACCGGCGTTGCCCATGCGCAGATGATCGGCGCGCCGCTTGTGGCGATCACGGGCCAGAAGGCGGTGCGGGACAACTGGCAGGCATCCTTCCAGCTCGTGGACGTGGTAAGCCTCATGCGGCCCATCACCAAGCACGCATCGTCCATCACCGATCCGGGCATGGTGCCCACGGTGGTGCGGAACGCTTTCAAGCTCGCCCAGGCGGAGCGGCCGGGAGCGGTGCATATCGAGCTGCCCGAGGATGTTGCCGGGAGCGAGACCGACGCGCTCGCGCAGAAGCCGGGCCACGGCAGGCGGCCGTCGCCGGGATGGAAGACCATCGAGGGCGCCGCCGACCTGATCAACTCGTCGCTCCATCCGCTCCTGATCCTGTCGGCGGGCGCGAACCGCAAGCTGATCTCCAAGGAGATCCGCGAGTTCGTGGAGCAAACGGGCATCCATGTGGTCCACACCCAGATGGGAAAAGGGGTGCTCTCCGACGCCTCGCCCTACAGCCTCTTCGCCACGGGTATTCACAAGCGCGATTACGTGAACTGCGGCATCGACCGCGCGGACCTCATCATCACCGTGGGCTACAGCACCGTGGAATACCCGCCCTTTGTCTGGAACAGCGGCCTGGACAAGAAGATCATCCACATCGACTTCGCCGAAGCGTCGACGGACAAGTACTATAATCCCGTGATCGAGGTGGTGGGCGACGTGTCGGAGTCGCTCCGGCTCCTGGGACCCAAGGTTCACAAGCGCGACGACGCGCTGTTCAAGGATCTCCGTACCTTCTTGCAGGAGAAGCTCGCAACGCCCTGCGCGCCTTCTTATCCGCCGAAGCCCCAGGAGGTCGTCTGCCACGTGCGCGAGGTCCTGGATGATGACGACATCGTGACCCTGGACAACGGCATCTACAAACTCTGGTTCTCGCGGCTGTACAAGACCTTCCGGCCCAATACCTTCATCCTCGACAATGCGCTTGCCACCATGGGCGCGGGACTGCCTGCCGCGATCGCGGCCAAGGTGGTCCATCCGGAACAACGGGTCCTTGCCGTGGTTGGGGACGGCGGGTTCCTGATGAACGGCCAGGAGCTGGAGACCGCGGTGCGGCTGAATACGCAGATCGTCATCCTGATCCTGAACGACAACGCCTTCGGGTTCATCAAGTGGAAGCAGGAGAACATGGGATTCCGGAGCTTCGGCCTCGATTATACGAATCCCGACTTCGCCCGGTTCGCCGAGGCCCACGGAGCCGCGGGCATCACGGTGAAGAAAGGCGACGACCTGACGGAGGTGCTGCAGAAGGCCTTCGCTCTAAAGAAGGTCGCGGTCATCGATTGCCCCATCGATTATTCGGTGAACTACGAGGTCTTCTCGAAGGAGATCGAGGATCTCGTGTGCGAGATGTAGCCGGCGGTATGCTCGCGATGGGGAAGCATACGTCACCTGAGGAGACCGAACAGTGAGTGAAGAGAGGCCTGTTCCGGATTCAACCGGGCAGCAAAGAGCACCGTTGCAAAAGCCGGTCAAGACGGTGCTCTTGATCGATGACGACCAGCAGGTCCGGTACATGTTCACGCGGCTGCTGGAGAAGAACGGTTATCGGCCCATCGAGGCATCGCGAGGGCAGGAAGGCCTCGATGCTTTTTCGCGCGCTCGGCCGGAAGCGGTGTTCCTGGACCTTCGGATGCCCGGGATGGACGGCATGGATGTTCTCCGGGAGCTGAAGAATCGCGATGCCACGGTGCCGATCATCCTTATCAC
>JAKAHZ010000047.1 GCA_021814615.1 Nitrospirota bacterium
ATCTTCGCATTCACCTGAACGCTCCCCAATCCGCCTGCGGCGAAGGCAAAGGAGTCGAAGCTTTTGCCGATGGCGGAGAAATCGGCGACCCGCAGGTAGAGGTTCTCGCCGCGGTATTTTGCGATGACGTCGTTCACCGCCTTTGCCTGGTCATCGCCGGTATCGCCGTCGTGATCCAGGTCGCCGACGTCTGTGGCATCTTTGAGATCCTTGACGAAATTGACGGAGTTCTTGCCGGCGTCGAGGCTCACATTCAGCAGATCAACTTCCCATCCCTTGTCCTGCGGGATGTTGATCAGTGTGGCGGGGTTGTAGAAGAGCGCGTCATTCCGCCCGCCGATCGCCGTGTAGGCGCCGCCCATGCCCATGGCACGGGGCGATTTGTAGAGCACCGGGTATTCCCGGGCGAAATCGTTCGCTGCGAAGGACGAGGAGGCCGCAAACGACAGGACCAGGATGAGCAGGATCGTGATCAGGGTTCTACGGTTCGTCAGCATGGAAGCGTCCTCCTCAATCAATATTGCTGCAGGTACGCTGCAACGTCAGAGGACGTGCACGTCCCGCTCGGACAGGCCTGGATTTTGATATCCTGGATCGACTGTTTCACGTCGTTGCTTGTTGTCGAGGAGATCGAGGTGTTCAGAGCGCTGATGGAACTGTCGAGGCTCGTATCGATCGCCTGCACGAGATCCAGGGGAGCGCCGTTTTGCTCAACCGGACAGGGCCAGGACCCGCCGTTGTTCAGGGCGGTACAGGGTCCCGGCGTCTGGGTGACGGCGAACCAGTTGCTCCCGCTTTGATAGAGCAGCTTCTGATAGGAGTTGGGCGCAGGGCAGGTCGCTTGCGGCCCCGCACCGCCGACCGTGATGACCAGGCCGCGATAGGTGCCGGTTTTGCCTGCGAAAGTGAGCCCGGGAACATCCTGCGTCACCGACACCGAACCGCTTGCGTTCAGCGAGGCGCAGTTCTGATTCGCGCTGATGTAGAGCGCGCAGGATGCCGAGTCGATTTCGTCGGGCTTGCCGTTGCTGTTCTGATCGCATCCGGTGTTGATGAGCGTCGAGGACGTTCCCGTGACTACGATGGTCTTGATGACGGACAGTGCGTAAATGGCATCGACGAGGCTCAACGAGAACTGGGCATTCTTGTATTCCGGATCCGTCGCAGCGACGCTCGTATATTCCTTGTGAGAACTGTCGAGATTGCTCAGGGACGTATCCGTGACGACGCCGATGGTCGACGTGAGATAGATCTCAAGGTCGGAATTCCCGCCGCTGTTGGTGCCGTTGGCATCGATGAACTTGTTGATCACGTCCGTCGTGTTGAATCCCGCCAGGCCGAAATAGGCGGCCCCTTTCTGCAGGTGGTCCGCACAGGGGGATTGGGCGACGGCCGCATAGTTCCCCTTGTCGAGGTTCGACGTCGTTTCGTGGAGACAGGCTTCGTTCGAGGACTTGTCGGAACAGCTGGCGATCGGCAAGAGGGATGCGCAGAGGACCGCCATGGCAAGGATGAAGCGATGTTTCATGGAAACCTCCTTAACAGCAAGTTACGATGGCCGCGGTTACGTGAATCGGCTCATAATACTATAGATGGAAGCAACGGTCAAGGGAATGGTCCCCCTTGCCTGTAGAGAGAACTGAATCAGGGGACCGCGCCGAATTTACGCAGAAAATGGGCGATGAGAACGCCGGAAAGCCAGACCATTCCGGTGATTCCGACGGTGGAGATAAGGCCGATGACTATCTTGCGTGAGAGGGCGATCGGGCGTTTCCTGATCGACAACCACCAGACGAGGATGCTGAATCCGAACCCTGAGAGGAACGAGAGGAATTCTATCATCAATAATGAAATGCCGCCGAAGGGGGCCGGGGCGTAAACGTTATCATTTTCTGTTCAACGGAGAGTAGGAGACGGCGGTAATCGTGTAGACGGCATCGCCTATCGGACGTTTGACCACCACCTCGTCTCCCTCGACCTTCTTCATGAGCGCCCGGGCCATGGGCGAATCCATGCTGATGTATCCCTGATCGGGATCGAACTCGTCGGGGCCGACGATGCGGTACTCCATGACCGTCCCCGATTCGTCCTCGAGCCTGACCCAGGCGCCGAAGAAGACCTTGCTTTTGTCCGAGGGGACGGAGTCGACGACGACGAGGTCCTCGAGCCGCGTTTTCAGGAAGTGGATCCTGCTGTCGATCTCCCTGAGCTGTTTCTTCCGGTAGATGTATTCGGCGTTCTCCGAGCGATCGCCCTCTGCTGCAGCGGCCGCAAGCGCTGCGGTCACCTCAGGGCGCTTGGTTTTCCAGAGGAAGGTGAATTCCTCCATGAGGCGCTGTTTGCCCTCGGGGGTGACATATTTGGAACCCGGTTGCTGGGGTGTTCGGTATCTGCTCATGGTATTCAGGACTACGTCCGCTCTTCTTCGCAGCATGAAATTATACCCATTCTCCGGATTGAACTCAAGAGCCTATCAGCTCTCCTGTTGCAGGTCAGGCACCGTCAGGGTATAGTGTCTGCGGCTGAAATCTCAAGACAGGGAGCATGCATGCGGTTGATTGACGATATTCTTTTATCCGGCCTCAGCGGACAAGCGGACGCATCGCCGCGCAAAAGGATGAATCATAATTTTCACGAAACTCCGGAGGACCCGGTGCAGCGGCTCCTGAATGCCGTCGAGCCGGGCACCTATATCCGGCCCCATCGTCACAGCGACCCGGCCACCTGGGAGGTCCTTCTGCTTGTCCGCGGATCGGCCGTTCTGCTCGTTTTTGACGGGAACGGCAAGGTTGCCGAACGGATCGTTCTGGCGGCGGGGGGACCGGTGAAGGGCGCTGAGCTTCGTCCCGGGATCTGGCACACCATCGCCTCCCTTGAGCGGGGGACCATATTCTATGAGGTAAAGCGGGGACCGTACCGTCAGCCCAAAGGGGAGCATAGCGCTTCCTGGGCGCCGGCAGAAGGCGATCCGGCCTGCGCCGGCTTCGTTCGCTGGTTCGAACTGGCAGGACCGGACGATAACCCGCCGAAAGGGGAAAAATAATCTGCGGGAAAAGTATTTTTCCCTTGACAGGTCCGCGGGTTACATGGTATTTATATGCTTCGCAAAAAACGGGAAACGGTCGTTTTTCTTAAGGAGGAAAGAGCATGTACGCGGTGATCAAGACGGGCGGCAAGCAGTACAAGGTGGCCCCCGGTGATATGCTTCGGGTGGAAAAGCTGGACGCAAAGCAGGGCGATACGGTGGAACTCGGCGAGGTCTATATGATCGCCGACGGCGCCGCCGTGAACGTGGGCAAACCGACGGTTGCGAATGCGAAGGTCGTTGCCGAAGTGCTGGGGGATCATCGCGGCGAGAAGCTGCTCATCTTCAAGCACCGCCGGCGCAAGGCGTTCCGCAAGACGAACGGCCATCGTCAGAACTACACCACGATCAAGGTGAAAGAGATCAGGGCGTAAAGCGCAATTACGAAATACTCATTTCGAAATTCGAAATGAGTATTCAGCATTTTTCCGGAGGGAAGTCAGATGGCTCATAAAAAAGGCGTGGGAAGTTCACGGAACGGCCGTGACAGCAATCCGCAGTATCTCGGCGTAAAGCGGTTCGCCGGAGAACTGGTGAACGCGGGCACCATCATCGTGCGCCAGCGCGGGACGAAGTTCCATCCCGGCAACAACGTGGGCAAGGGCAAGGATGACACGCTCTTCGCCAAGATCACCGGCGTGATCAAGTTCGAGCGGTATGACAAGACCCGCAAGCAGGTGAGCGTGTACGCCAAGGCGTAGGCGATCAATCAGCAGTATTCGAAAGGCGGCTCCGTCACGGTGCCGCCTTTTTTGTTCCCTGCTTGCATTTTCTCCAAGTTATCTGTATATTTCTCACGGGTTAGCGTTTCTATGTCCAATTTCATCGACAGGGTCAAGATCACGGTGCGCGGCGGACACGGCGGCCAGGGGTGCGTCAGTTTCCGGCGCGAAGCCTATGTGCCCAAAGGCGGTCCGGACGGCGGCGACGGCGGCAAGGGGGCGGATGTCGTCCTGCTTGCGGACCGCCAGCTCGGCACGCTGATCGACCTCAAATATCAGCAGAACTATTTCGCTCCCAAGGGAGAGCAGGGGCGGGGCAAGCAGCAGACCGGCGCCAACGGCAGGGATGTGGTCATCCGCGTTCCTGTCGGGACCCTGGTTTGCGAATACGAAAGCCACAAGCCCATTGTGGACCTCGATGCGGACGGCATGAGCTATATCATCGCCAAGGGCGGCCGGGGCGGCAAAGGCAATACTTTTTTCAAGTCCGCCACGAACCAGACTCCCCGTCACGCCCAGCCGGGAGAGGAGGGCGAGGAACTGACGCTCTTCCTGGAGCTCAAGCTCCTGGCCGATGTGGGTCTCGTAGGCTTTCCGAATGCCGGCAAGTCCACGCTTATTTCCCGCATCTCCGCGGCACGTCCCAAGATCGCCGATTATCCCTTTACCACGCTCACGCCTGTGCTTGGCGTGGTGAAGCCCGAGGGCAGGCACGGCTTCGTGGTCGCCGACATCCCGGGCCTGATCGAGAACGCCCATCAGGGTGCCGGTCTCGGCTTCGAGTTCCTGCGCCATGTGGAGCGGACGTCCATCCTTCTCCATCTCGTGGACGTGTCGGGCCTCGTTCCGGGCGACCCCGTGGAGAACCTTTTGAAGATCAACCGCGAACTGGCGCTCTACAGCGGAGAACTGTCGAAGAAATACATGGCTGTTGCTGCGACCAAAGTGGACGCCGCGATCCCCGAACACCTGGATTCGCTCCAGGCGCATTGCCGGAAGGAAGGCATCGAGTGCTTTCCCGTCTCTTCGGTGGCGGGCACGGGAATCGAACGGCTGCTGAATTTTCTGGCAGACCGCGTCGAAGAGGGAAGAGCTGCCGCGGCAGCGTCAAAGAATGTCATTTCTCCGGCGTCATAACGCTATCGGCATCCCATGAACAAGGCCCAGGCATACGACAGGAAAAGCCTGATCTCGAAAGCGCGCCGGATCGTGATCAAGATCGGCAGCGCGGTCCTGACCGGAAACGGGGAAGGCCTGGATCAGAAGCGGATGGAGCAGCTCGCCGCCGAGGTATCGGCCGTTATGGGCCAGGGCCGCGAGGTTGTCATCGTTTCCTCTGGCGCCATCGCGGCCGGTCTGGCCAAGCTGGGCCTCAAGAAGACGAAGGGCATGCCCTTGCCGCTCAAGCAGGCTGCTGCGGCGGTGGGACAGTCGGGACTCATGTGGATGTACGAGCGCATCTTCGGCAGCCATCACCGCAAGGTTGCCCAGGTGCTCCTGACCCGCGAAGACCTGTCGAACCGCACGCGGTTCCTGAACGCCCGGAACACGCTCCATACCCTGCTGGAATACGGCGTGATCCCGATCATCAATGAGAACGACACGGTGGCCGTGGACGAGATCAAATTCGGCGACAACGACAATCTCTCGGGCATGGTGGTGAACGTTGCCGACGCGGACCTGCTCGTGATCCTGTCGGATATCGACGGATTGTACACGGCGGACCCGCGCGTTCACAGCGACGCCGCGTTCATCCCCGTGGTGGAGAAGATCACCGCGGAGATGGAGCGGGGAGCCGGCGATGCGCAGTCGACCGTCGGGACCGGAGGCATGCGGTCCAAGGTCATGACGGCCAAGAAGGTCGGCTCCTATGGCGTGCCGGTGGTCATTGTGAACGGCAGGAAACCGGGCGCGATCCCGTCGCTGTTCGAAGGCCACGCCGTGGGGACGCTTTTCCTCCCCAAGGGTGACCGCACTCACAGCAGGCAGCACTGGATAGCCTACATGGCCTGTTCCACCGGAGGGGTGGTCGTCGACGACGGAGGACGGGACGCCTTGGTGCAGAAGAACAAGAGCCTCTTGCCCGGCGGCATCGTTCGCGTGGAAGGCAGTTTCAAGGCGGGCGAATGCGTGAACTGCCTGGACCAGAAGGGACAGGTTTTCGCGCGGGGGCTGTCGAAATATTCCTCCGCCGACCTCGACCGGATCAAAGGGCTCAAGACCTCGCAGATTGCCGGCGTACTGGGTCGCAAGGACTATGACGAGGTGATCCATAAAGACGATCTGGTGATTCTTTGATACAGTTCAAAGTTCAGAGTTCATAGTTCAGCGTCAGAGACGGGGGCAAACTAGGCATGGACATCAAACAGTATGTGACCGAGAAGGCAAAGAAGGCCAAGGCAGCGTCACGTCAGCTTGCGAACATCTCGACGGAGATCAAGAATACCGCTCTGTTCAAGATGGCCGCGGGTCTGGAACAGGAAGCCGACCGCCTGATTAATGAAAACAAAAAGGACCTCGCCGAGGCTGAGAAGAAGGGCCTGTCCAAGGCGATGATCGACCGGCTCACCCTGAATCCGGACCGCATCAAGGCCATGGCCGACGGGCTGCGCGAGGTCGCTGCGCTTCCGGACCCCGTGGGCGAGGTGATCAAGATGTGGCGCAGGCCCAACGGCATGCAGGTGGGCCGCATGCGCGTTCCCATCGGCCTGATCGGGATCATCTACGAGTCCCGGCCCAACGTGACCGCCGATTCCGCGGCTCTCTGCCTCAAGTCCGGCAATGCCGTGCTTTTGCGCGGCGGATCCGAGGCTGTCCACTCGAACGCCGCCATCGCCGAGATCCTGAACCGGGCGGGCAGGGAGGCTGGCATTCCCGACGGTGCGGTATCGTTCATCGAGAATCCCGACCGGGCCTGCGTGATGGAGATGCTCAAGACGAACCAGTACGTGGACCTGATCATCCCGCGTGGCGGCGAGGGCCTGATCCGCATGGTTTCCGAGAACTCGACCATCCCGGTGATCAAGCACGACAAGGGCGTCTGCCATATCTACGTGGACAGCGATGCCGATCTCGCCATGGCATCGGATATCGTGTTCAACGCCAAGGTCCAGCGCCCCGGCACGTGCAACGCCATGGAAGCAATGCTGGTGCACAAGGACCTGGCAGGGAGTTTCCTGCCTGCGGTGCTGAAGCGGTTCCAGGACGCACGGGTGGAGATCCGCGGCGACGAGCGCACGCAGAAGGCGGGCAGCGGCATCAAGCCGGCAACGGACAGGGACTGGGACATGGAGTATAACGAGCTGATCCTGAACGTCAAGGTCGTGGACAGCATGGAAGAGGCCATGGAGCACATCGCGGCGCACGGATCGCAGCATTCCGAGGCGATCGTGACGAAGGATTACGCCAGGGCGATGCGGTTCACCCGCGAGGTTGACGCCTCGGCAGTGTTCGTGAACGCCTCGACGCGCCTGAACGACGGGTTCGAGTTCGGCCTGGGCGCCGAGATCGGCATCTCGACGACGCGCATCCATGCCCGCGGCCCCATGGGACTTGAAGAGCTGACCTCCACCAAGTTCATCGTGCTCGGCAACGGACAGATCAGAAAATAAAACCCGAAGCGAATTACCCACTGTGGCACGGCGTCACGGCGGAAAACGGTGCATGGCTTCTGCAGGTACTTCCCCGTGTTCCCTGTGTCTCCCTGGCGAACGACTCGTTGATCCGGAGCTGACTTGACCCAGAAGATCGGTATTCTCGGCGGCACCTTCAATCCCATTCATGTCGGCCACCTTGCGGCAGCCGAGGAAGTATGCGATCGCCTGGGACTGGACCGGATCCTCTTCATCCCTACCTTTCTCCCTCCGCACAAAAAGGAGCGAGACGTGCCTGCGGCCCGGGAACGGGCGGAAATGGTGCGCCTGGCCATTTCGGGCAACCGCAGGTTCTCGCTCGACGACCGGGAGATCCGGCGCGGCGGCACATCCTACACCATCGATACGATCCGGGAGCTTCGCCGCGAGCTGCCCGATGCGGAATTCTATTTCATCACGGGGCTTGACTCCTTTCTCGATATCAGGACGTGGAAAGATTGGCGGAACCTGCTGGAAGAGTGCGTGTTCGCGGTCCTGTCTCGGGAAGGGTCGCGTTTCCGGGAACTCGAACGTCTCGGGATCACGGCTCCGGCACCGGACGATCTGGAAGCGCTCGACCGGCGCATGCGCGACCGGGTAACGCTTCGGTCGGATGCGGCGAAGCTGGAGCTGGTCACGATTCCCTGCCTGGAAATATCATCGACGGACATCAGAAACCGCATCAGCAAAGGGAAAAGCGCCAAATACCTCTTGCCCGAGGCGGTGGAAACTTATATAATTGAACACAAATTCTATGGTTAACGCATTAGAGACCGCACAAATGGCGGCGCTTGCCGCTGACGGCAAGAAGGCATACGATATCCTCATCCTCGATATCCGCGGCCTGACCACCGTGGCTGATTACTTCGTGATCTGTTCGGGGTCGAATACCACGCAGGTCGGCGCAATCGCCGACGGCGTGGGGCAGAAACTGGCCGCCGGGAACATCTATGCCTCGCACATCGAGGGGGAAGCCGAATCGACGTGGGTGCTCATGGATTACGGCGACGTGGTGGTTCATATTTTCGAGGAGCAGACGCGCGCCTACTACGGACTGGACCGGCTGTGGAGCGATGCAGCCCGCGTGGCTCCTGAACTGCCGGCCACCCTCGCGGCCCGATGAGGATCACCATCCTCTGCATGGGAAAGACGCGGGAAGGGTTCATCCGGCAGGGGATCGACAAGTACCTCCGTTACCTGAAACCCTACGCAGACGTAGAAATCAGGGAGCTCAAGGAAGAGAAGATAGCCGATCTCCGGGACGCGCCGCTGGTCCGCCTGCGGGAGGCGGAGCGGATCGCCAAATCCCTTCATTCGGGAGCGCACACCGTAGCCCTCGATGAACGGGGCAGGGAGTACACGTCCCACGAATTCGCGTCCTTCCTGGACCGGCAGCTCGAGAGCGGCGTAAAGGAAATGAGCTTCATCATCGGCGGCGCCATGGGTCTGGACGAGGCCGTGACCGGCAGGGCGACAACGATGCTGGCGCTGTCGAAGTGGACATTGACGCACGAGATGGCCCGCCTCGTGCTCCTGGAGCAACTGTACCGGGCTTTCACGATCATCAAGGGAAAGACCTACCACTACTAGCAGCAGGCTTGTTCGACAGGGAAGGGGCAGGAAAGGGAACCATGATACGCTACATCGTAACGATCCTGGTGATCTGCGCCGTGGTTGCGGCAGTCTGGCTCGTCGAGATCAACCGCGGTTCGGTCACCGTTAACCTGACGCCCTCGAAGTCGCGGGAAATCGCGGTCTCATCGCTCTTCCTCATTTCTCTTGCATCCGGCGCCGGTCTTGTCTTCTTCGTTTATGTGCTTCGCGATCTGCGTCGTTTCCTGCGGGGCCTCAAAGTTCAGCGGGAACAGAAACGGCGGAGCAAGATCCAGGAGCTTTACGCCAAAGGGCTGAACGCATTGCTCGCCAAACGGAATCCCGAGGCAACGACCCTCTTTCAGCGCGTCCTGAATATCGATCCGAACCACGTGGATACGCTCCTGCGCATGGGTATTACGCAGCTTCGCCAGAAGAACGCGCAGGAGGCGATCCGGCTGCACCTCAAGGCATGGAGTCTCGACCGGAACAACCAGGAGGTCATGTTCTCCCTTGCCGCGGATTACGAAGAAGCAAAGCGGCTCGATGAAGCCGTAAAGATGTATCAGGCGATCCTGGAGAAGGATCCGTCGAATATCACGGCGCTCATCAGGCTCCGCGATCTCTATCATCGCCTCGGAAGCTGGGAGGAACTGACGGAGACGCAGAGCAGGCTCGCGGCAAGCCAGCTCGATGCGAAGGATCAGGAACTGGAACACCGGAAACTGATCGGCTTCAAATACGAACTGGGTCGGTCCTATCTCGAGACGGGTGACCTGGAACGGGCGAAAAAGACCTTCCGGAGCATCATCAAGATGGACAAGGATTTCATCCCTGCCTATCTCGGCCTGGGCGAAGTTTACCTGGAAGAAGGGGAAACTGCGGACGCTGCCGAGCTCTGGGACAAGTCTTACAAGGTGACGTCGTCCATCCTGCTCCTCCTGCGGCTCGAAGACCTCTACCTGAAGCAGGGCGAACCGGGCAAGGCCATCGAATTGTACAAACAGGCGGTGACCTGGAAACCGCAGGACACGACCATTAAGTTTTTCCTGGGCAAGCTGCTCTACCGGCTCGAAATGGTCGATGAAGCTTTCGACATCCTGTCATCCGTGGACTGGGGCGACCGCGATTTCCCCGATGTGCACAAACTTCTGGGGAACATCTATCTGCGCAGGGGGTCCCTCGGTCTTGCTTCCTCCGAGTTCAAGAGGGCACTGGGGCTCAGAAAGCAGATCATCGTGCCCTACACCTGTTCGAATTGCGAATTCAAGACCACCGATTGGTCGGGACGCTGCCCTAATTGCGGCAAGTGGAACACCTTCGGTGTGAATCTCGAGAAGGCCTGCTAGGAGCTCGGGAATTCCGAAGCCGGTTTCGGGAACCAGCGAATAATTCGATCGCTGACCCGGTCTGGCTTCTTTTTCTCTTTGGGAGTCTGCATGAACGAAAAGCCCGTCATGCTCATCGTCCTTGACGGATGGGGCATCAATCACCGCAGGGAAGGAAATGCGATCTCATCGGCGAAGGCGCCGCTTGTTGAGAGCCTCTTCCGGGACTATCCGCACACCGAACTCCAGGCATCAGGAGAATATGTCGGCCTTCCCGACGGACAGATGGGCAATTCCGAAGTGGGGCATCTGAACCTCGGCGCAGGGCGGATTGTGTACCAGGACATCACCCGGATCACCAAATCCATCCGGGACGGAGATTTCTTCACCAATCCCGCTTTCCAGCAGGCTGCGGAAACGGTCAAAGCGAACCACTCGACACTGCATCTCATGGGCCTGTTGTCCGACGGCGGCGTACACAGTCACATCGACCATTTCTATGCCATACTCGACTGGGCAAAGCAAAAGGGGCTGTACAAAGTCATGTTCCATGCCTTTCTCGACGGCAGGGACACGCCGCCGCAGAGCGCGCTGGGGTACATCGAGAGCCTTGAAGCATATTTCGCCAAGATCGGCATCGGCAGGATCGCCACGGTGTCGGGACGGTATTACGCCATGGACCGCGACAAGCGCTGGGAACGCGTGCAGAAGGCCTACGAAGCGCTGGTGATGGGATCGGGCATCCGGAAATACTCCGCCACCGAGGCGGTGAAGAACAGCTACGAGCACGGACGGAACGACGAGTTCATGCTGCCTACGGTCATCATGAACACGAAACCGGGCCTCCCCGGCCAGATCAGGGACAAGGACGCGGTCATCTTCTGCAACTTCCGCTCCGACCGGGCGCGCGAGATCACCCGCGCGCTGACGGACCCGAACTTCGACGGTTTCTCCCGGCCGGTGGTTCCCAAGATCGGCACGTTTGTCTGTCTCACGACCTACGACGAAACCTTCAACCTGCCGGTCGCCTTTCCTCCGCAGCGGTTGACCCATATCCTGGGAGAGGTGGTCAGCAGCAGCGGCATCAAGCAGCTGCGCATCGCCGAAACCGAAAAGTACGCCCACGTGACCTTCTTCTTCAACGGCGGTGAAGAACAGCCTTTTCCGCTCGAAGACCGCGTCCTGATCCCGTCGCCCCGCGATGTGGCGACCTATGATCTCAAACCCGAGATGAGCGCGAGGGAAGTGACTGCAGAGGTGGTAAAACGCATCCTGTCCCGCGAGTACGGTTTCATCCTGATCAATTACGCCAATCCCGACATGGTCGGCCATACGGGCATCCTTGCGGCTGCGGTCAAGGCCGTCGAGGTGCTGGACGAGTGTCTGGGAAAGGTGCTGTCGGCGGCCAGGGAGACCGGGTGCCGCATCCTCATCACCGCCGATCACGGCAACCTCGAGATCATGCAGGATCCGTCCACGGGCCAGCCGCATACGGCGCACACCACCGATCCTGTGCCCTTTGTCGTGGTGGGCGAACCGGTCAAACTCCGCGACGGCGGCTGCCTTGCCGATGTGGCCCCGACGGTGCTGCAGCTGATGGACATCGCGCAGCCAGCGGAAATGACGGGAAAGAGCCTTCTCCTATAAAATATCGGCAATCGCCGTAAGCTTCAGAGCCGATCATCGCGGAACGGAAACCCCTCCGGAAGACCGGAGGGGTTCGCTGTTTATCACGGTGACAGAAACCGGCTTTTCCCGCAGCCGAGATAACTCAATTCGCCACGTCATGCAGACACGATTCAACATGCCGGCCCTTTTCGGCCGATTCGTCAATTTTCTCCTTCCCGCGCGATGCGCCTATTGCCGTTCTTCGCTCGAGGATCTCTCCAAGCCGTTCTTCTGCAGCCAGTGCTGGTCGGATTTTTCCGCTGTCCCGCAACCGGCCTGCCTGCTCTGCGGAAGGCCTTTCGGAACTCCGGAAGCCACGACGCACAGCCCCGGGCATGCCTGCTGGATCTGCCGCAAGAACCCGCCGGCATTCGATCAGGCGGTTGCCGCGGGCGTGTTCGAAGGATCGCTTCGCGAAGCGATCCACATCTACAAATACCGGCCTCTCCGCGGCCTGGGAAGGCCCCTCGGCAGGTGGATGGCCGGTTCCCTGCAGATCGTAAAGCACATAGATCTGGCGGTGCCTGTTCCGCTTCATCGAACGAGGCTGCGCCAGCGGGGGTTCAATCAGGCGCTGCTCCTGGCCCGGGAAGTGAGCGATCACTTCGGCATTCGGCTGTGCTATGACAATCTCATCCGGTTGCGTCCTACACGCCCGCAGGTGGAACTCTCGGGCCTTGACCGGACCGCCAATGTAAGGGACGCATTCGGCCTCGGCCGGCCCAGCGCCGTGGAGGGGAAAAGCGTGCTGGTGATCGACGATGTATTTACGACCGGCGCTACCATGCATGAATGCTCACGGGTGCTGAAGGAGGCGGGCGCGTCATCTGTGACCGCATTGACCCTTGCCCGCGCAGTTGACTGATCCACCATGATCGGCGCTCAAAAGAGCGGAATCTCTCTAACCCTTCGGATTTATTGACTTCGCAGGGGGGCGCATGCTAAGATGACCCAGTACGGGGAAACGGACATTCCGGCCCCTTCAGTGCCCTTGGGATGAAGACAGCCGCAACACAATTCATTATCAGGAACGAAGAAGCGATCCCCAGCCTTTTCGGCGAGCTTGACAGGAACCTGCGGCTTATCGAATCCACCTATGGCGTTCACGTGAGCGCCCGCGGGAACAAGGTGCATATCGAGGGCGACGAGCGGTCCGTCGGACGCGTGGAGCATCTTCTCCAGCAGCTCACCGACATGATCAGTCAGGGCGTGATCAGCCACAAAGAGGACGTCAGCTCCGCCATCCGCGCATTCTCCGCAGATCCCGCCTCTTCGCTCAAAGATATATTCCAGGAAACGATCGCAGTCTCGAACCGCAAGCGCCAGGTGGCGGCGAAGAACGAGACCCAGCGCAAATACATCGAGGCGATCAAGTCCTACGACATTGTGTTCGGCATCGGCCCGGCAGGCACGGGCAAAACCTATCTTGCCATGGCCATGGCGGTTTCCGCGCTTCTGCACCGAGAAGTCAGCAGGATCATCCTGGTGCGTCCCGCGGTGGAGGCGGGAGAAAAACTCGGGTTCCTCCCCGGCGACCTGATCGAGAAAGTGAATCCTTACCTCCGGCCGCTGTACGACGCCCTTTACGACATGATCGAGACCGAAAAGGCAAACAAGCTGGTTGAGCGGGGGGATATCGAGATCGCGCCGCTGGCCTTCATGCGCGGCCGTACGCTGAATGATTCCTTCATTATCCTCGATGAAGCGCAGAATACCACCTCTGAGCAGATGAAGATGTTTCTGACCCGCCTGGGATTCAATTCCAAGACCGTCGTCACCGGCGACGTGACCCAGATCGATCTTCCCGGCGGGAAAGGATCGGGATTGGTCGAGGTCCAGACGATCCTCGCGGACGTCGAAGGCATCAGGTTCATCCAGTTCACCAACCGCGACGTGGTGCGGCACAAACTGGTGCAGCGGATCATCAAGGCATACGAGGAGTATGGCGGAACCCATGGCCAGCAGAAATGAGACGGTCTCGCGCCTCCTTCCGAAGATGTCCATCCCGGAGCAGGAGCGCGATGACGGCTTGCTTTCCCAGAGAAGACCCCGGCTCCTGAACGCGTTTCTCGCCCTGGCCACATCCCTCATCCTGGCCTACGCGCTTCTTCCGCGGATCGGCTCGCTGCATGCGGGCGATGTGGCTCCCCGGGACATCATTGCTCCCGAGAGCATGTACCTCGAATACCGCGGTCCGGATGAAACGGATCTCTCGTCGCGTGTGAAACGCGGAGAGGTCCTTGTCGAAGCGGGCCATCGTGTAAGCGAACGTGCGGCGGCCGTCATCGACGAGATCAGAAGAAGAGAGGGCATAGGCAGCCATTCGGCAGGCTTTGCCGCACTGACGCTCCTTATCCTGCTCGTCTTCTACCTGTTCTACCGCGATGTAAAACGCTATCGGCCCACGCTGGTCAGCGACACCAGAAAGATCATTCTGCTTGCCTTCCTCCTGCTGCTGACCGTCGCCGTTGGACAGTTTTTCCGGGTGATTTTCACCCTCATCGCCGGCTCTTTCTCCCTTGAGAATGTCACTGTAGCATTTGCGCTGCCCGTATCTGCAGGCGCCATGCTGGTCAGCCTTCTGCTGGATTTCCATCTCGCCCTGGCCTTTTCCTTCATCGTGAGCCTTCTGATGGGTCTGGTATTCCCCGGCGACTCCTTCATGCCGCTGTACTACTTCACCGGCAGCATCATGGCGGCGCTGCATGTCATCCGGTGCAAGAAACGGACGGCCGTTATCCGCGCCGGTGCCCTGACCGCAGTCATCAATATCATCGCCATCATCGGCATCGACCTGTACCGGGGCGAGCTCCTGTCGCAGGGCGTGTACGATGCCTTGGCGGGTGTGGTGAGCGCGGCGATCACGGCGACCATCGTGTCGGTCATGCTTCCTTTTTTCGAAGCGGTATTCGATATCGCCACGGACATCAAACTCCTCGAACTGATGGATCCCAACCACCCGCTCCTGAAGAACATGGTCTACTCCAGCCCGGGAACCTACCACCACAGTATCGTGATCGGGAACCTGGCTGAGGCGGCCGCCGAGGCCATCGGCGAAAACGCGCTGCTTGCCCGGGTGGGAGCGTACTATCACGACATCGGCAAGGCGCAGAAACCGGAATATTTCATCGAGAACCAGCGGCACGACGAGAACAAGCACGACCGCCTGAGTCCTTCCATGAGCAGCCTCATCATCATCTCCCACGTGAAGGAAGGCGTGGAACTGGCGCGGCAGCACAAAATGCCGAAGGTCATTGTGGACATCATCCGGCAGCACCACGGGAACTCCATCATCACCTATTTTTACCAGAAAGCGAAGGAACTGCAGCCGGACAATGCATTGTCGGAGCAGGACTTCCGGTATCCGGGCCCACGCCCCAGAACCAAGGTGGCCGCCATCGTCATGCTCGCCGACGCTGTTGAAGCGGCGTCACGAACGCTCACGGATCCATCGCCGCAGCGCATTCAGGGGGTTACGAGCAGCGTGATAACGAGGATCTTCCTGGACGATCAACTCAGCATGTGCGATCTTACCCTGAAGGATTTGCGCGAAATCGCCAAAAGTTTCAACCTGATCCTGAACGGCATTTTCCATCACCGCATTGAATATCCCGGCGTGGACCTGGGCGGGCCGAAACGACGCAATGAACATCCTGATAAAAAGCACCCTGAAGAAGCCAAGGCCGGGGCTGCCGGCCGTACGGGCACGGCTTAGGAAGTTGCTGGCTGCTGCAGACCTTCCCGATGCGGAGCTGAGCGTTTTGGTCGTCGGGGATCGCGCCATGCGTACGCTCAACCGCAGGTACCGGGGCAAGGATCGCACGACCGATGTCCTTTCCTTTCCCTTTCATGAAGGCCCCTTCGCCGGCGTCGTCCCTCATGCGCTCGGAGACATTGTACTTTCCCTTCCCACGGCTGTCCGCCAGGCGCGCGAAGCAGGGGAACCGCTCGGCAGGGAGATCGACCGGCTCCTGATCCACGGTCTCCTGCACCTTCTGGGGTATGATCACGAACGAGGACCTGCCGATCAGCGGCGAATGCAGCGCCGCGAGCGCATGCTCATGGAGACCCTAAACCCGTGAAACCGAAACGCTGGATCGACAAGGCGAACGTCGCTATTGAAGGGATCATCCTGTCCGTCAAGACCCAGCGGCACATGCAGTACCACATGGTCGCCGCGCTGCTGGTGCTTCTCCTCAGTCTTATCCTCGGTGTGACGCGGACGGAGTTCATTCTCCTGTGCATGGCAATCATTCTGGTGCTGGTAACGGAGATGCTGAATACCGCCATTGAAGTGACCATCGATATGATCTCCGAGGACTATCATCCCCTCGCCAAGGCGGCAAAGGACATCGCAGCAGGCGTGGTGCTCGTCGCCTCCGTCGGAGCGCTGATCCTTGCCTACCTGATCCTCTATCCGGCGCTGCGTACAGCCCTGGAATCGGGATTCTCCCGCTACCGGGGGGCGCCGCAGGACGTCATCGCGTTCGTCGCTCTCGCCGTGGTCGTGATCATTGTGATCATCATCAAGGCCATGCTGGGGAAAGGAGAGCCGCTCCGCGGAGGGATGCCGAGCGGCCATGCCGCGGTGTCTTTTTCCATCTGGGTCTCTGCGCTCTATCTGTCCGGATCGCTTCCCATCGTGATCCTGACGCTGATTCTCGCTTTGATGATCAGCTGGAGCAGGTGGTCGTCGGGCGTGCATAGAGCAGGGGAGGTATATCTGGGCGCCGGGCTTGGGGCGGGCATTACGCTGACTCTTTTCTGGCTGTTCCGATGAACCGGTGTTCTGGAGGCGGGGGAGCGGAGCGGCATCACTTGAAGTGTTTTCGTCCGGAGAAACGAGGATGCTCGACAAGATCCTGAACGATCTGATAGCATCGGTGCCCGGAGCTTCGGCGGCCATATTCCTCGACGGCGAGGGGGAGTCGATCGTTCACGCCGGCGATACGACGCTGGACATTAAGCTCCTGGGCGCATGGAAGGAGATTCATCTCGACCGTATCCGGGAAATAGCCGGTCACATCGGCATCGGTGAAGTCCATGCCGTCCTGTTCTCTCTCAACGACGGAAATGAACTGCTCGCACCGGTGAGCAATGACTATTGCATTCTGCTCTTTCTTTCTCCCTATTCCGATCTGCAGAAGGCCCTGGGCGAACTGAAAAAGACCATCGCTCTGCTGCTAAAGGAAATCGAATAAGGACAGCGCCCGGATTGTTCGGTTTCGTTCCTCCTCCGTTTTCCCCTGTCCCCTCATCCATCAGAAAACGCCCTTTTTCATCGGACGCGTAATTGAAGCACGGCCATACTTGCGCGGGATGCCGTTTCTTTGCCTTGTGCCTTGGAGAGACAAAACGTTATGAAGGGGGGGACGGAAAAGGAGAGAGCTTAGAGCTCGTCGAAAACGCCGATCTTGCGGAGCCGTTCGTACCGCAGGGTGAGGAGATCGGGAACGGGAACATTCCTGATTTCCGAAAGATTTCGGGAAACCGATTCCTTCAGGAGTTCCGCTGCCCGGCGAGGGTCGCGGTGGGCGCCGCCGATAGGCTCTTCGATGACCTCATCCACAATATTCATCTGGAAAAGGTCCTGCGCAGTAATTTTGAGCAGTTCGGCTGCTTCGCTTGCCTTGGAACCATTGTTCCAGAGGATGGCGGCGCAGCCTTCCGGCGAGATGACGGAATAGGTGGAATGCTCCAGCATCAGGACCCTGTCTGCAATACCGAGCGCCAGCGCGCCTCCGCTTCCGCCCTCGCCGATCACCACCGTGAGGATCGGAACCCGAAGTTGTGACATGACCGAAAGATTCCGGGCAATGGACTCGCCCTGGCCTCGCTCCTCTGCGCCGATGCCGGGATAGGCTCCGGGAGTATCGATGAAGGTGATAAGGGGTTTGTTGAACCGTTCGGCAAAGCGCATCACGCGAAGGGCTTTACGGTAGCCTTCGGGGTTGGGCATGCCGAAGTTCCGGTAGATTTTATCTTTCGTGGAACGGCCCTTCTGGTGGCCGATGACGATGACGGGGATGCCGTCCTGTTTCGCCATCCCGGATACGATGGCCGGGTCATCGGCAAATGCCCGATCGCCGTGCATTTCGATGAAATCGGTCATCATCGCCTCGATATAATCGAGGGTGTAGGGCCGGTTCGGATGGCGGGATATCTGGGCTTTCTGCCAGGGTGTCAGCCGCGAGTAGATCTCAGCGCGCAACTGGTCCGATTTTTTGTGGAGCTTCAGGATCTCCTCTTCAAGGTCGATGTTCCCGCTTGAAGTAAAGAGAGTAAGCTCCTCGATCTTTTTCTCCAGATCGGCGATCGGCTTTTCAAAATCCAGATATTCCTGGGCCAAAGTACGCTCCTGAATGCAAAAAACGGCTGTAGAGCATCGAAACAGCCTGCCATTTACGAAGAAATATTATCTATTATTCATGCCGCAATGTCAAGAATATTGGGATGATATCGTTTGAAAATGAAGCATTTAGGCGTCTATTTCCCACCAGGAACCTTTTTCTGCGGAGCACATGCAATAAAGACGTTTGTCAAATAGACTATGGTAGAATAGGTGCATGAAAGAACTCCAGGCATCGGATTACCTGAATCACGCCAAGAATCTTCTCCGGAAAAAAATGTATAAAAGAGCGCTTGAACTTCTCGAAGAGGGGCTTGAAGTTGCACCGGAAAATCCCTTCCTCCTATCCTATTGCGGCGCGCTTACAGCGATCGTTGCGAAGGATTTCAAACGAGGCATTCGGATGAGCGAGGCTGCCTTGAAACAACTGCTGGCAACCGTGCCTATGCACGTGGAAGTGCATCTCCCGATTTTCTATCTGAACATCGGCAGAGCCTATTTTGCATCAGGAGACAGGAACAAAGCCATTGCAGTATTTCGCAAAGGGCTCAAATACGACAGCTTTAACAGCGATATCCTGGAAGAAATGGATGCCATGGGTGTCAGAAGAACTCCACCGATTCCTTCCCTGAACAGGTCTCATCCCCTCAACAAGTACATCGGATATCTCCTGCATAAACTCGGGAAATAGGCCTGCATTCCCTAAATCTGTTACATCATCTCCCTGAACTGCTCTGCCTATCCTTGCCTCGCAACGAACGTTTTATTACTGAAAATTACCTGCAGTTAATTATCTATATGTGTGCTATAAAGCATTGAGTATGAAAGAAAAAATATATTCATGCTGTCCTGTAGTTGTTGCTGCTTTTTGGTGTGGCTGGCAGGCTGTGCCCGCTCAGATTTTTATGTGGAGCATCGGCAGGGTCAGGCGCTGGCGCTTGTTCTCTCCTTTGAAGATAATGCTCCTTCGTACCGGCACATCACCCCGCTCCCCCTCATGCTGGGCCTGAAGCTTGGTTGGCAGACTGCTGGCGAGCTGAACAGCATGCTTTCCGTATTTTTCCGACAACACATCAATAGCGCGGTAGACCCGGCTGAGCTTGTCGATCCGGGTCAGATCGTCGAAGAGATCATGCTGGATCGAGTTCTCGGCAACCAGGCCCGACAGGATCACGCCGGTCTGGCGGTACAAGGCATCCCGTTGAAAGAGCCTGCCAAATCCTTCCCGCAACGATTCCACGATCTCGGGGGGGAAGGAGGTCGACGAAGTGAGCCTGATCTCAATTCCGCGGTCGGTGTAATCCTGCTTTCTCAGGAACAGGACGATCCTCGTGGCGGCAAGACGGTATCTGCGCGCCTTGATGCAGGCGTTCTCCAGGTTTTTCGAGAGCTGGGCAAAGACAAAGGTCTCGTCTCCCGAGGGAGGCGTAAAGGTCTTGGCCTTGCTGATGGACTGGTAGCTGCTCTTCGCCTCGGTGACCACGGGATAGACGCTCCTCCCGTTCAGTTCATGCCAGACTTCCTGATAGGGCTTGGAGCAATGCTGCTTGACGAACCGTTCCTCCCTGCGGGCGAATTCGAGGGCCGTCCTGATCCCGAACTTGGCAAGGTGGGCTGCAGTGTTCGGCCCGATGCCCCAGACCTTTTCCAGGGGGAGCGTTTCCAGGAAACGGTGCAGCTCCCGGCCGGGAATGATCGTGATGCCTCGCGGTTTCCGGTGCTTTGAACCGATCTTCGCCAGCACCTTGGAGAGGCTCAGGCCGATGGATACGGAAAGCCCCAATTCCCGCTCGATGGTCTCCTGCATCCTCTGCGCGATCAGCTCGTAGGGGCCGTGAAAGGTCCGTCTGAGCCCGGTCAGATCCACGAAAGCCTCGTCGATGGAATATTCCTCCACGTCCGGGGAGAAGCGCCGCAGGATCTCGAACATGCGCACGGAGAAGAGGCTGTAGGTCTCGTAATCCGACGGCAGGATCACCGCATCCGGGCAGATCTTCTTCACGTCCGACAGCCTGACGCCTCGTTTCACGCCCCGTTCCTTTGCCTCATAGCTTGCGGCCGCCACGATCCCGCGCTCCTTGCCGGTGATGACGGGCCTGCCCCGGAGCTCAGGATGGATCGCCTGTTCGCAGGACGCGAAGAAGGCATCGGCGTCCAGGTGCAGGATGGCGCGGGGCCAGTTGGAGAGGGAAAGGAACTGTTCGGTCATTGGCAAGCCTCAAAAACGGAAATATCGAGACGGAAACAGGGAGGCAGAAAGAAAAACGTCAAATACAAAGGACTCAGAAAAAAAGAACGATCTCTCACGAAGCCACGAAGGTGAACCTCAATATTGCGACGCTCGGTGTTGTTTCTGAATGCGATTGTCTTTCTTTGTGGCTTCGTGAGAGACAGGTGTTGTCTCTAAACTCTTTCCCACGCCTCGATCCCGCCGGAGACAATCGTGAAGAGAGGATGGGGCAGGGGACGGGCCAGTGCCCGGTTCATCGCATATCGTTCACGATCCCGCTTCAGGAGCTTCCCGAGCAGGCGGGCCCATTCAACGTCGATTTGGCCTTTCCGGACCCGTATCTTCCGGCACCGTCCTTTTTTCGCGATCTTTGAGCCGTCGAACCGGTATCCCCGTCGTTCCGCTTCCTTCAGGACCTCATGCAGGTAGCAGCCGATGGCGAGGACAGGATCGTTGCATGCGCGGAACCGGTCCAGTTGCGGGTGAAACCGGTAGCCCCGTGTCCGGCCGAGCAGGACCTTCTGCGCAAGGAGCCCCTCGCGCCACAGGGCCAAAAGGCCCATGCGGTCCAGATATTTCGGATGTAGCGACCAGAGACGCATGAATTAGGCCGATGTTCAATCAGAGGTCAAGAGCAAATCCGACTGCATTGCGAAGTTTGACGAGTTTTTCTTTCGAAAGGGTGGTAATCAACGTTCCGAGGTTCGACTTCGAGACCGTCTGAATGTGGTCGCAATTGATCACACAATCATTTTGCAGGCCGTCCTGCCGGGAGAGGGGAACCTCGCTCGGGATGTCCCGTATTGTCGAGGTGATCGGCGCGATCGTGACCTCGCCGAGATATTCCAGGACGGAATTTCTTGTGAGAACGACGACGGGGCGTTTTTTATCCGGGGATTTGAACTTGTACCATCTCACCTCGCCCCGTTTCATTTGTCGCCCCATTCCTGTTCCGTCTCCCAGACGCTGAATTCCATCTTATCGACAGGGGACTTTCCGTATCCCTTCTTGTGTTTTCGCTCGAGTTCCTCGATATGCGCCTGCTTGATCGCGTTCCGCAGCGCCTTGCGGGTGAAGGCGGAGCGGGTCGTTTTCAGTTTCTTCACGATCTGGTCGACGGTTGCAACGAGGTCGTCATCAAGGGTCATCTGGATCGTTTTCACAGCATCCTCCCGTTAATGTGGATATTCATAGCTATACTATTCCACATTCAAGCCCCTGTCAAGTCAGGCGCGGAGCATACAACGTGCATGCTTCAAGTTGTACTGCTTCACATAATGTTTAAGCTCCGAATGATTCAAAGCCTGTCTTCTCACACGAAGCCACGAAGACACGAGGAGAGTCAAATACTAAAATTCCTTTAGTTGTCCGTTCAAGACACGAGTGATGCCGTTTTTCATCATGCTTTCACCAAAGTTCAGTAGGTATCCCAACTTCTTACCTGTCAGTTTCAAGTAGGTGAGAACTTGCTTTTTGTGAGCGTTGCTGACGCATTCCACGGATTTCAACTCCAGGAGGACCTTATCATTCACCATAACATCAGCCCGGAATCCTTCGTCGAATTGAATACCACGGAATTGTATCGGGATCGGAATTTGTCTTACCACGTGCAAACCGGCATCCTGGAGCATGTGAACAAGGATTACTTCGTATACGGTTTCGAGTAGGCCCGGCCCCAGTTCCATGTGAAGACGAACAGCACGGTCCACGATAATTTTCCCGATTTCGTTTTCTGCCATTTCAGCAGGTTCTATTGACATTAAAACCGCCTTTCTTCGTGTCTTCGTGGCTTCGTGAGAGAGCGAGTTCTGTCTATTTGTACTTCCTCACCACCGCGGTGACCACGCCGGCGATTTTGAGCTCCCGCTTGGGCTTGATCGGCTGGTATTTGGGGTTCGCGGGGATAAGGCTGACCGAGTCGCCCCGTTTCCGGAGGTACTTCATGGTCCATTCCCCGTCGACCTGGGCGATGATGATGTCGCCGCTCTTGGGGGTCTGGCCCTTGTCCACGATCACCATGTCGCCGGGAAGGATGCCTGCGCCGGACATGGAATCTCCCGACACTTTGAGCAGGAAGGTTGCCTCCCGGTTCTGGATCAAAAACTCGTCGAAGGAGAGGGTATCGACCAACTCCTCCTCGGCAGGCGAGGGAAAGCCCGCTTCCACGGTCCCGAGAATGCGGACGGGATTGGCGATCGAACGGGGGATGAGCTTTCCTTTTTTGTCGCGCGAAAGGATGTTCAGCTTTTCGAGCTTGCCGATGAATTTGAAGACCGCGTTCTTGGACCGCAGTCCGGCCAGTTTCCCGATCTCCGAGTAGCTCGGCATCCTTCCGCTCTCTCGAAGGAATGCTTTGATCCCTTTGACACGTTCGGTAAGTACGTCGTTTTTCTTTGATCGCGGCACGACCCATTATAGGTGAACGAACGTTCACTTGTCAATAGTTCCGTGCTGGATTTGACCAAGGGAGGGTGAAAACCGGCTTTTCCCCTTCAAGGGGGAGATCGAGAGGGGGATGGGTTTCATATCCAACGTTGATATTATTTTGCAACTGAACACTGCAACCACGAGATTGCTTCGTCACTACGTTTCTCGCAATGACAACGCAAATGCCTACATGCCAAGCAAACCTGAACCATTGACCACAAAAGGCACATAAGCCACAATAGAAGGCATTTTTATGTGCCTTTTGTGGCTAAGACATTTTCGCTTCATCCTCAAACACCGTTCTTTGGCATATCGATCAACGGAACAAGCCTATTTTGCAGAGCTGCAAATACTTTCTCCTGGCCCTTCTTCGCAAAAACAACCACTTACATTTTGGCACGGAGGCTGC
>JAKAHZ010000048.1 GCA_021814615.1 Nitrospirota bacterium
CAAGGAAATCCCCCGGAGCCCGCTAACAAAAAAGTGAAAAAAGCAGAGTGTAATTATACAAAAACAGCCCGTATTGTCAAGAAAATAGGCGGTTTTCTATATGGTTATAAGGAAGATTAATGGAACGGTCGATGAGGGAAAAAGAGCGGGCTCGGCCCTGAGAAGTACCCCTTGCCTTTGCTGCATTGGCCGCTCCCTGCTTTCCGCGGATTGATCAAATCACGATAGATTCAAGCCGATCCCGTTAGCCCCTACGTATGGACAACATTGAACCAGTCCAATATCGTTCTCAGAATTCCTTTGTTCTTGTGGTACGATTCTTCTTTCTTCGAATTTGCCATAACTTCGTTATCAATTAATTCGGCCCGGAGCTTAACTGACGCGTCTTTCCCGTCGTACATTTCATGCAAGAAGGTAATATTACACGTCAACCATTCTGTTTGTATTACTGCCTGGGGCTCACCGGGCTTGGGATCGTTCAGATACGTCACATCACTATCGTTAAAATGAAGATAATCTCTTAATTCTGCGTATGTAATTTCTGGAGAAGAATATATACACTGACGCCCATGCTCGTCTCTGATTATCCTCCATTTGTTTACAACTAGGTTTTCGAGAAGAGCCACACAGTCGTTGTTATCGTCTTGCAAACAATGATACATATCCTTTTTAATCATCATCGACGGATATTTATACATGCGTTTTGCAGAAACGCTGTCTGTCTCTTTAGTCATCATTTTTGACGTTTTTTGCATCTTCTCGGCATCCTGTTTTATCGCAGTGTTCTGTTGTATAGGCAATTGTGTCGTCTTGCCGCTTTCCTCCGTTGAACAGGCGCTAATGACCATTAGCAGCATCGAAAGCAGCACTGTGACATGTGTTCTCACAATAATTGCTCCTTTATGGCCAGAGTTTTTATCACTCAGGTTCAGCATAGAAAATAATCTCACCTCGATGGCAACATGCTATAGTCATTCCATGTTTTAATGGCGTCCTGTTTTGATGCTCTCGGTGCATATGGATTCGGATAGTTCTTGTCAAAATCAAGTGGATATATCCTTTCCATGAGTTCCTTTCTTAATTCCTTTGGATCGTCACCATATTTATTTACGATCTTTAGTAGTTCCGTTCCTGCCGCTGTAGCGTTACGAATGGTCACTGAATCGTGCCCAGCCTCATCCTGTTCACTGTGTAGTTTAGGGCTTTGCTTGGTGTAATCGAACATATACTTGATTCTTCCTTCGTCGTCTCTAGCCACATGGGATGGTGTCCAAGTGTCTTCGACATAATGAAGAATAATGCCAAGTTCTCGGGCTGCTTTGCCTGCGTCACCATTCTTAATATATTCTTTATACACAGCTGCTCTGTCAATTGTGTCGGCAATTAATTTCTTACGTATCTCTATCGTGTCCTCTCCCATTCCATGCTGCCATTGTTTGTCATAGAAGTGCGTTCTGAAGATATCGACTTCTTTGACTTCTGGCACTTTTTCAGCAAGCTTATCTATCGCCGGTTTTCTGAAGTCGCTGTCATCCCAAGCATGTTTACCTGTTTCTACTGTCAAATACGTTTCCGGCGCCAGCTTCTTCGCACCTGATTTAATTCCATCTAAGATTCGTTTTTTATATTTATCCGCTGCTTCTCTAATATTCCGAATTTTATCTGCGTAAGGCAATCTCTCTGCAAATGCATCCCAATAGTATGCCTCTGCAACTTCTTCATACTGAACGTCAGGAAGCATTGAGCCTATCTGCAGATTTCGTCTGAAAAGAGCCTCATCTTGCGGTATTTCGAAGTCGCCATTTTCTATAGCCGCATCTAAAGAACTGATCGACGTTAATCTGTGGTTTTCAAGAGACATATACCCTTGCAGATCCACATAGACCGTCGGATTTGAGTACGCATACAGATACCTGTGCAGACTCGGGGGCACTCCAGGTTCACCTAAGTAGGTATCTGCCGTTAGGAACCGTCCCTTTCCTGGGTCATAAAATGCATTTGCCGTCCCGATGACATCCAAGAAGAGAAACAATGCTAAGCTGAACGCTGTTGTTTTCATGTTCATCTTATTGTCACCTCGGGCTTCTCTTTCCAAGGCTGTTAATGTATCCCTTTAGATACGGATGGTTCGGAAATAAGGAATAGGCCTCTAGAAAGGCCGTCATCGCCTCATCCGTTCTTTTATGTTCAAGCAAGCACATTGCCCTTTGTTCGAGAAAAGTGGCAAGCTCCTCATCAGGAGTTAATGATCTTAGAAAGAAGCCCGTCTCGAGTTCGTCCTTCGAAATCTCGAAAGGCCACTTCATGTAATGCTCATCGGCATGACAGATCAGGCCCTTTCCGTTGTATTCGATGTTGAACCGCTCCTCTTTATCCTGCCACCGGGCAAACAAATGCGCTTTGGCGTTGACAAGACGAAGCGGATATCCCATAAAACGCCCGACTGATACGAAAAGAACGGGTAGTGAACTGCAAGTGCCCAGTTTCTTCTTTATAAGGCCGTGGATGAATATGTTTTCTGAATTTCGGTAAAATGCAGTTGATTTCAATTCCTCAATAGTAGGGGCGGCGATGAGTTCAGGATTATATTTGAGTCCTATATTGCGAGAAAGAAACGTAGCGAGAACGAGCATTCGAAAATAGCTTTCTGAATCATGAAACTCTCGAGGATTCTTTCGAAAGCGAGGAAGAATTTTGTCTGTTTCTCGTGTTGCCAGGCGCGCCCACTCCTTTAGAGTTGCAAGACTCTTTTCCACTTCAAGAGCTTCGGCTCCCGGCAGGCCTTTGGCGCAAGAAAGATTAAGACGTGCAATATCGGAGTAAGTTCTTGTTCTATTCGGGCGTTTCGCGTCCGAGAAATCCATGTTCTTCTTGGAGTCACTTTGGCCTTCTGTATAGCCAACTGACATCGCGGCAAGCAGAACTACCTGAATGTACACATACATAGGTTTCATGGCTAAGGCTCCGATTGTTGGGCAAAAAGGGTATCGTTCGTTGCGTCGTGCTCCTCGATAACCGCCTTGCCGTCGTAGAAGTAATCCACATCACCCCGCTCGCTCAAGCGGTGCCGGATCCGGAGGCCTTCTGCGTTGTAGTCGTACCTCCCGAGCACGACCTCGCCGCCGGATTTACCTTTCATGACCTGGGCCAGCCGGTTCTTCTGGTTCGGAGAACACAGACGGTCGCAGCGTCTTTCTTTAAAATTGTCAAAGAGCCAATTAGCCTTCAGTGACAGAAAGATTTGTACTGATGTTTGTTTGACATAAGTTCTATTCACATCAGTTTGGTTCGATCAATCTACTGCCGTACAAATCTGACACCTGAACGCGTGTTACTATTCCAAGGACCTAGTTCTGTCGGATCCGATAAATTAATGTCTTCCCTTACCTACAAATCGTCGTCTTCGCCGAGGATTACTACATCTGTTCCTCTTACTATAAAGCCTGCATTTTTATCACTTACCTCATACCCCTCTTCGCCCCCGGGCGATGTCCAGAGTGAGCACTGCAGATCACAATTCGTCCAATGCGTGGGACCCGCAATATACTCGCAAAAAGTGAACGATACTCCTACAGACTCATCACTGCCTTGTCGTTTTAACGCTACGACAAATCTGTTATGTGATGTCGTGTATTTGTTAAATCGTGCTGTAGCGCCTTTCCATTTACTGAAATGGCCATTAACTCGTTCGCAATCTTTCATTTTCATTTTCATCTCCTATGGAAGCGGCACTTTTTGACCATTAAGATAGAAAATCGCCTTTTCTCTTAGACCGTAGGGGGTCAGACATGATATCCTGACAAACTGCGAATCATATGGGGTCAGACATGATATCATGACAAATTGCTATCTTTCAGCAGCCTGCTTGCCTCTTTCACTTCTCCTTCTGAGACGCCCCGCTCTCTCAGATAGGTGGTCAGCTTCGACGGATCTTTATCGAGATACCGACCTATTTCAACTGCCTTATAGCCTTTGTCGTGCGCGAGAATACTGAATACTTTCCGCGCCCAGGAAATCGGCTGACTCTTCCTCATCGATCTCATATCTGCCAAGGTCACCTGATGGCGCTGTTTGATCGCTGCTGCAATGGCATCCAGAGCGGGCCTGCGATGCCATGGCTTTGCCGCGTCCTTCTCGAGCTGAAGAATGCGATCTACGAACTCATCATCACCCTTCAGCCGCTGATCGATGGATGTATAAACATCGTTCTTGTCATATGCATCCCCTTCAGCCATGAACTCGCGATATTTTCTTCGCGCCCGGCTCCTGTTCTCGGAGAACAGTCGGAGCACGTGGTCAGTATCCACAAGCCCAAGGGGATTCTTCTTGCCGCTGTAAGCATGGTGGCTGCTCCAAGGGTAGCCGTCAAGCCTGTCAGCAATCCCGGCCCGGAGCGGATTCCGATGAATATACTGAACAAGACCGAGAAGATACGCTTCTCGATCGCACAGGATGGCTTTGTATCTACCCTGGAAAAGATGGCCGACCGTGCGGTATCTCCGGTTGAAATACAGGGTATAAGATTGATTAATCCCCTGCATGACCTTTGAGAGAGGAATATCGCCCGTCTCGATCAGGAGGTGAATGTGGTTGTTCATGAGAACATACGCATAAATGCGGCTTCCCATGCGGTTCTTGTACACGGTAAGAATAAGAAGGTATTTCTGGAAATCGGCCGTGTCCTTGAAAATGCGCTGTTTCTGATTGCCTCGGACAATAACGTGGTAGAAAGCGCCGGAAAACTCGATGCGTGGTTTGCGTGCCATGAAGCGAGATTATCAAAGCAGGTGGAAAGAGTCAAGATGTCATGATGTCATGTCTGACCCCATAACTTCTGCAACGTTCTGCCGTCATCGTTGCATATTGCTACTTTTTTTCACTACCCTTTCACTACCCCAATAAATTCATTGACAGGAATCCTTGATTCCTATACAGTCTGGAGCACTGTTTTTCAATCCTATTCCTAATGGAGGGAATGATTCATGAGGGGGACAGCAGCATTGATTGCAGCAGCAGTACTGGCTTTTGCAATGCCGGCTATCGCTTTTGCAGAGACAGCGCCGGCGCAGCACGCGGCACCGGCGCAGACGCCGGGCGCGATCGACGAGACGAAGGTGTTCAACGAGTTCAAGGCAGTCATCCCGGCGACGGCGGTCAAGACGATCGACGACCTTGCTGCCAAGCAGCAGGAAATCGCGTCGGGCAAGAGCAAGGCCGTGATCATCGACATTCGGCGCGAAGCGGAGTTCGATACCGGCCATATCAAGAATTCGAACAACATCGAAGCCGAAATGGCCTACCTGGTCCCGAAGAAGATCAGCGATCCGAACACGGAGATCTGGGTGTTCTGCAGGACCAAGCACCGGGCGACCTACTTCACCGGCATGCTGTACAAGTACGGGTACAAAAACGTGTACATGGTCGATGGCGGGATCAAGGCATGGGCGGAGAAAGGCCTGCCGCTCGTGAACAAGTACCTGGGCGAGATCAAGGTGGCCAAGTACGAGGACAAGCCCGCCGAGGAATTCCAGTTCCGCGAGAACAAGTAAGCGCTTTCAAACAACAGGCAAACAAAAAGGGATGAGCCCATGCTCATCCCTTTTTCGTTGATTGCAGATTTTAAGCACCTACCCTTTTCTGCGGTTCGCGCCTCGCAGATAGGGCTCATTCTTCTTCGTCCGGACGGGATCGACGCCCACGCGCACCCAGCCGTTCTTCCGATGGAACATGGCGATCTTGTCGGTGTTCAGGAACTCATCGATGCGCGTGTTTTTCACCAGGTCGTGTCTCTTGTCTTTGTAAATGACAGGAATCAACATGGCAACCTCCTTCAATGACCGATAAAAAATCCGCCCTCTTTCGCTTCTGCGCTTTCTTTCTTATATATATATTTTCAGCCCGCTATGATCCATTGTCAAGGTGAGTTGCATGCAATTTACGCTGGAATCACAATGTTGCAAACTGGATTGTAACTTTCTGCGACATGGATAGGACGTTCAGAATCCGTTACTAAGACTCCCGTTGAAAACGAAAAAAGGACGAGCTCGATTGCCCGTCCCCAGGAAAGCTCTCTTTTCCGCAAAAGATCACACCTGCCACATCATGGCTTCGAAATCATCGGTCGGCACCTTCACCTGGATGAACCCGCGGTACGGCCACTTCTCCACTTCCGATCCCTTGCGCTCAACGGTCAGGAAGAAATTGACCTCGTCGTTCGGCTTGACCGCGAGGAGTTCGAAAGGAACGGCAAGCTCGATGATCTCGCCGGCGGCGATCGTGTTGATCGGCGCAACAACGGTGCGCTCGCTGTTCTCGCCGCGCCATAACGACGCGGTTACGCGGTGTTCGCGGGGATTGATCCGGATCTCGATGTCCAGCCCCTTGGGCGCCAGGAAGTTCAGATAGAAGGCCAGGTCCGCGACCTTGTCGTCCGCCAGGCTCTGGCTCGGGTCGATGCGCAGGAAGAGGTTCTTGAGATCGAAGCCGTAATAGATCCGGCTCACGATGGAATCGCCCCGGTGCATGGCGCCGCCGCCCCGCGCCACGTCGTAAAGCCCCGCGGAGAGCCACTCAAAGTAATTGGTCACCTGGCCATCGATGACGGGCGAGATGAGCGACGTGAGCTGCACCGTAGGCCGCGCCTCGCGGTCTTCGCGCAGGACCGGCACGTGCAACTCGTCGGGCACATCGAGGCCCAGCAGGCGGTAGACATTCATCAGGTGCGTCCGGAACAGCAGGTCGAATTCCGCATCGTTCTCGGAAAAATGATCGTCGCCGTACCACCAGCACCAGTCGCTGCCCTCGGCGATATAGATCTCCTCCCAGGCCTTGGCCAGCGCCTCGGGATTCCCGTTGCCCGCCTGCTGTGCCAGAACGTCGCGCGTCCGGCCGAGCAGGTCCCAGGCGCGGTTGTCCTCTTCATGGCCGATCCAGATGCGGTAATTTGCGTAGATCCACGAGCCCGCGTGCAGGTTGCAGAGCGTCTCCTCAGCCGGGTGCTCCTGCAGGTACTCGTCCACGCCCGTGCACCGTATGCCCTGCTCCTTGCTCAGCCGTTCATAGAGATAGAGGAAGAAATCCCGTCCGTCGTTCTGGTAGTACTCCCAGGCGTTCTCGCCGTCCAGGATGATCGACACCAGGCGGGGCTTGTTGCCCACGGATTTTCTGATGCGGTGAAGCCGGTCGATGAAGTCGTTCACCGCGTTCTTATAGTCCCACTTGGAATAGACGAACCCCACGAGGTCGGAGAGCGTATGGTCGCGGAACACGACGGACACTGCCTTGTCGCCCGCTCCCGCACGGTAGGGCTGGTAGAGGACCTGCGGATTCTTCATGATCCCGCTGAAGTCGCGGTCGATCGTGACGCCCAGCGACCGGGCGAGCACACCTTCATCGGTGCCGATCCATTTGATCCCAGCATCGGCAAGGAGCGGCACGATCTCCTGGGCCACCGATCCCTCGGCGGGCCACATGCCCCGGGGCCTGGCGCCGAAGCATTTCTCATGGTAGGCAAGGGCGCGCTCGAGTTGCTCCCTGGCGTCCTCGGGATGGCTGAACCGCTCCTGCGGAAGGGCGATGTCCGGCGTGGCCACCTTGGCCAGGTCCGTGTCCCAGAGGAGCGGCAGTATGGGATGATAGTACGGCGTCGTGGTCAGCTCGATCCTGCCCATGTCGGCGAGCTTCCGGTATTCGGGGATGATGAGTGCCATGACCTCGCGCTGTTTTTTCACGAGGTCCAGTTTTTCCTGCTCCGTGAACCCCGATCCCTTCTCGATCAGCCCTTTCAGGAGCGGGTCGCTCTGCTTGAAGAGCGGATCGAACCACGTCAGGTTGAACCACACCTGCAGGTCCCGGTAATCCTGGGCGGTGAAATACCGCGTAGCGTTCTCCAGGTCCCTAGGCGACACGCTCTTTCCCCGCCGGTCCAGCAGCATCCAGTAGGACGGGTAGGGCTTGATCATCGTCTCCCAGTTGGCCATGAAGGAATTCTTGAGCAGGAAGATGCGTTCTTCCTGGTTGAGATCGGCGGCGGGTTTGAGCGTCAGATCGAGGAACTTGTCCGTCGCCTGATGATCGACGTAGTCCTCGATCTGCTTGAGCAGCGACGGCACGAGATTGAAGGTCTGGTGGATGGCGGGGAAGTCGGTGAGCAGCGCGGGCATGTCGTAGTAATCCTTGATACCGTGCAGCCGCACCCACGGAAGAATGTACTGGCCCGTCAGATCATCCTTATAATAAGGCTGATGCATGTGCCAGACGAATGCTATGGATAAGGGATGATCGGACATGGCTTTCGCCCCGGGAAAGACGCTTTAATGATACAAAGGGTTCCGGAAGGTGTCAAACGGAAATTCCCGAAGATCAGGGCCGGGGGCTGACAATGCGTTCGGCGGAGTCCGGATCGCCGTAATAGTAGACAATCTCGCCCGGCCGCGCCAGGCCGATGCGGTCCCGCGCGATCCGTTCGATGTAGGCAGCGTCGTATTTGAGCGACTTGACCTCCTGCAGGAGCCGGAGGTTGTCCTGCTTAAGCCTGCCGATCTCGTCGTGCAGGGCGTGCTCCTGGGAGCGCATGCGCGCGTACTTGACCGCGCCCATCTCTCCCATGACCATGGACCAGAGCATGGCCAGGCCGCCCAGGACCAGGGCGAGCACCAGGAGCCGCTTCTTCCAGTGCTTCGGGACGCTGGAGGAACGGGAGGAATAGGTCTTGAAGTAATTCCGTTTGGCCATGTTCGGCGGTGTGACGGGCGGGCGCGAGGAGGCCCGCAAAAAACAAAACCACGAAGAAGATCTTCGTGGTAATGTTCAACGAATGCTCATGTGCAAGGAGTGCAAGAGAGTTATTTCTTCTTCGTCGTCGTCTTCTTTGCTTTCTTTGCGGGAGCTTTCTTGGTCGCCATGTCGCTTACCTTCCTTTCTCCGAGGATGGGTCGGAGCGCTATGCGATGCCGCGCCGTTGTCCGGAGCGGCCTGATCAGTGAATGGCGCCGGGGGAGAGCATCCCCCGGCGGTCCCCAGTGCGGGGTAAAGGATTCGAACTACTTCTTCTTCGCCTTTTTCTTTGCCTTCTTCTTGGCAGCCTTCTTCTTCGCCGGCATTGAGTGTCCACCCCCTTTCGGTTACCGCGGTCAAATCAAGCGGCCTTATCTGGATACAAGCTGAGATGCATCGTTCAGCAGAGACATCTGTGAGTATTTTTCCTTCAACCGGGCGCCTACCAGGCCGAAGAACTCTTCGGCATCCTTGATCGCCTGTCCAGCCTCGTAGCGGGAAACCACGCTGACACTCTCCGCCATGAAGTTCTGGTATTTTCTCCGCATCCGGTCGAACTTGTTGATCAGGCTCTTGTGCTTCTCTCCCAGGATCAGGCCCGCGGCGGTCACCACCGTCTTGTGCGTATCCCGGCTCCTGGCCCCCTTGGGCCGGTAGCCCTCGGACATGATCAGCGCCCGGGCCGAGCGCGCCATGGCCTGGAAGGCTGCGGCGAAGGACCATTCCTCGTCCCTGTCCTGGAGCAGCCGCGACGTGGCCAGATCGCGTTCCGCCCTGATCATCAGGCTCATGACCTCCGCGATCTCCGGCGCCCGCTCTTCCAGCCCCATCTCTTGGAGCGCTTCATACGTCATCTTCCTTGCCCATCAGGATGATCTTCCGGCCCTTCACGATCTCCCGGATGAACGGATCCTTTGCTTCCTTCCGCTTCCGGTACTCCTGCTCGTCGAAGGCCAGGTAATCGATCTCCCGTTTCAGTTTCTCCTCCAGGCCCATCACCACATCGTTCAGCTCCGTGATGTTCACCTGGCCGATCACCATCAGGTTGATGTTGCTGTCTTCCTTCTCCGCGCCTTTGGCGTAGGACCCGTAGATGAACGCGGCCTGCACGCCTTTGAGCCTCGAGAGCGCCGCCTTGATGGCGCCCTGGACGCCGGTGGTCTTGAAGATCAGCCCCTTCATCTCCGAGAAGATCGGCGAGTTCTTGTCCACGAAGTAGTACTTCTGCACGCCGCGCTTCTCCAGGGCCAGGAGTCCGATCTTCACCAGGGTGTCCAGCTCCCGCTTGATGCCCGCCGCGTCCTTTCCGATGTGACGGGCAATCTCCCTGAGGTAGAACTTTTCTTCCGGATTGTTAAAGAACAGGCTCAGTAGTTCAGCTCGCGTTGAGGAGAAGAGTTTTGAGAGCAACTTCGTTCACCTCGTAGACAAATATACAACAAGAGTTAATATTTTGTCAACAGGAAAAAATTAAAAATTATATTTCTTTGAGTTAGACAATTTGTCAACACTGTTATCAACACCAAAAGAATTGGTACCAAAATGGTTGTGAAAAATGAATAAATTACCAAATATAATTGCCATTGCATGTCTGCATCATGCACACGGCCGCGTGCGCGCACACAGCCCCCCGCGCGATCGAAAAGGGAGACGAAACACCTGGCCGCGCTAAATTCACCCGCATGGATCGCCGCGTTCGTCGCCATCTCGGACCGATCTTCTCCTTCAGGCAGCTCGTGCGCCGCCATTCTCGGGCACAGAAGGGAGCGTGCAGCGCAGCTGCGGCGAGACTCCGCAAACAGCGCGCTTTTGTCAACAGTGCCGGCGCGAAGATTCCCGCGCCTGTCCTTCTTTTCTCTTTGCCGCGCAGCGGGCTTATGGTATAGTAGCTGCAGCTTCCGTTGATCCTATGTCTGCACCAGCAGCAAAATCGCCGCTATGAACTTCTCTGAACTCGATCTCCCCTACGAAGTGCGCCTCGGCATCGAACATGTGGGCTTCGCCTCCTGCACGCAGGTGCAGGAGCAGGTGATCCCGCGCGCGATCCGCGGCGAGGACGTGGCCGCCCAATCGCAGACGGGCACGGGCAAGACCGCTGCCTTCCTCATCTCGCTCTTCTCCCGCATGATCCGCAATCCCGCCGCCGATGCCGGCGATTCGCCGCAGGCGCTCATCATCGCACCGACGCGCGAGCTCGCGGACCAGATCTTCCATGAGGCCGAGCGGCTCGGCAAGTTCACGGGCTTCCGCTCCCTGGCCGTGTACGGCGGCATCGACTACGATAAGCAGCGGGAAGCGCTCGCCAAAGGCACCGACGTGCTCATCGGCACGCCCGGCAGGCTCATCGACTATTTCAAGCAGCATGTCTACAGCCTGAAGAAGACCCGGTACCTGGTGATCGACGAGGCGGACCGCATGTTCGACATGGGGTTCATCGACGATCTCCGCTACCTCCTGCGCAAGCTCCCGGATTATTCGAAGCGGCAATCCATGCTCTTCTCCGCCACGCTGTCCTACCGCGTCATGGAGCTGGCCTACGAATTCATGAACCTTCCGGAGAAGATCTCCATCACGCCGGAGCAGGTGACGGTCGAGAAGGTGGACCAGGTGCTCTACCATGTGGGCAAGCACGAGAAGGTCCCCCTGCTCATGGGCATCCTGAAGCAGGAGCAGCCCGAGCGGTCCATCATCTTCGTGAACACGAAGCGCGCGGCGGAGATGGTGGTCGAACGGCTCGTGCGGAACGGGTGGAAGGCGGCCGCCATCACCGGCGACATCCTGCAGAAAAGGAGGCTCCGGCTCCTCGAGGAATTCAAGACCGGCAAGCTTCCGCTCCTGGTCGCCACCGACGTTGCGAGCAGGGGGATCGACGTGAAGGACGTGACCCATGTCTTCAACTTCGACCTTCCCCAGGACGCCGAGGACTATGTGCACCGCATCGGCCGCACCGGCCGCGCCGGCGCCGTGGGCAAGGCGGTCAGCCTCGCCTGCGAGGAATACGTTTACTCCCTCGAAGCCATCGAGAAGTACGTGGGCCAGAAGATCCCCGTGGCCTGGGCCGATGATTCGCTCTACGTAAAGGAGATCCGCCGCACCGCCGAGGAGCGGCAGCAGGCCGCCCTGCGCCCCCGTCCTCCGCAGGCCGCATCGCGCGGCAACCGCAGCCGTTCACGCGGACCCCGCCGCTAGTCCCTCCCGCCGCGATTCCCCGGGCTGTGTTATAATGAGAGCAGACATAAAGGACTAGGAAAGTCTTCAATCGTTGACGAGTCGTCGGGCGCCGTTACGGGCCCTCCCGGCAGGAAGGAGGTCGCCATGGTAGCCGTCATGACGAAGACCGCACGCCCCTGGGTCAGGTACTACGAGCCGGGGGTCCCCGAGGAGCTTTCTTATCCTTCCCTCACCCTCGGCGACATACTCGCCGAGACCGCACGGAAATTCCCCGATACGGCCGCGCTGCTCTTTTACGGCAAAAAGATCGCCTACCGCGAACTGGACCGTCTTGCCGGGCGCTTTGGCCGGGCGCTCCAACAGCTCGGCGTAAAAAAGGGCGACCGCGTCGCCCTCATGCTTCCGAACATTCCGCAGATGGTGATCGCCTACTACGGAACGCTCCGTTCCGGCGCCGTCGCTGTGGCCACCAATCCCCTCTACCACGACCACGAGCTGGAAGTGCAGTTGAAGGACAGCGGCGCGACGACGCTGGTCGCCGTGGATATGTTCTATCCCGTGATCTCCCGCGTCTGGAAAAAGACGGCGGTCCGGAACATCATTCTCTGCGGCATCAAGGATTACCTGCCCTTCCCCCTGAACCTGCTCTATCCGCTCAAGGCCCGGTGGGAGAAGCAGTGGGTGTCCGTCAGGCGCGAGCCGCCCATCCACGATTTCGTGACGCTCATCAAGAATGCGGACGACGGACCCGTCTCTGCGGACGTGCAGCCGGGGGACACGGCAATCCTCCAATACACCGGCGGCACCACGGGCATTCCCAAGGGAGCCGTGCTGACCCACCGGAACCTGGTGGTGAACGCGGTGCAATGCAGGACCTGGCTCACCGTGCGGAACGAGGGAGAGGAGCGCATCCTCTCGGTGATCCCCTTCTTCCATGTCTACGGCATGACCACGGCCATGAACCTGGGCGTCCTGATCGGAGCGGAGCTGATCCTCCTGCCCAAATTCCACACCAAGGAAGTGCTGGCAACGATCGCCAAATACCGGCCGACCATCTTCCCCGGCATCCAGGCCATGTACCAGGCCATCGGCCACTTCCCGACCATCGAGCGTTACGATCTCACCTCCATCAAGGCCGCAATCAGCGGCGCCGGCCCGCTCATGCGCGAGGTGCAGGAGCGCTTCGAACACCTCACCCGCTCGCGCATCGTGGAGGGCTACGGCCTCTCCGAGGCGTCGCCGGTAACGCACGCCAATCCGATCTTCGGCCGGCGCAAGAGCGGCACCATCGGCCTGCCCTGGCCCGATATGGACGCGAGGATCGTGGACCTGGAGACGGGAGAGCGCGAACTGCCGGTGGGCGAGGCGGGAGAGCTGGTTGTGCGCGGGCCGCAGGTGATGCAGGGTTACTGGAACAAGCCCGACGAGACGGCGAGGGCGCTGCGGAACGGCTGGCTCCACACCGGCGACATCGCCAAGCGCGACGACGAGGGCTATTTCACCATCGTGGACCGCATCAAGGATATGATCAAGACCGTGGGCGAGAACGTCTACCCCCGGGAGATCGAGGAGGTCCTTTTCACCCATCCCAAGGTGAAGGACGCGGTGGTGATCGGCCTCCCGCACGAGGAATTCCTGGGAGAGAAGATCAAGGCCTTCGTGGTGCTGAAAGACGGCATGGCCGCGACGCCGGAGGAGATCATCAATTTCTGCCGGCAGGAGCTCTCGAAGTTCAAGGTGCCCAGGGAAGTGGAGTTCCGGCCCGAGCTGCCCAAGACCCTGGTCGGCAAGGTGCTGCGCCGGGTGCTCCGGGACGAGGAGCTGAAGAAGCAGGAAGGAATGCCGAAGAAGGAGCAGATGCCGTGACCCCCGTGAAGAACAACATCGTCATCATCAACGGACTGCGGACGCCCTATGCCAAGGCGGGAACGGCGCTCAAAGACGTGCCTGCCGACGCCCTGGGCGCCTTTGTGATCGAAGAGATCGTGAGCCGCACCGGGATCGACCCGGCGGCGGTCGACGAGGTGATCGTCGGGAACGCCGGCATGCCCGCCGAGGCGGCGAACATCGGCCGCGTCATCGCCCTCCGCGCCGGGATCCCCGAGCGCGTGCCCGCCTACAGCGTGCAGCGGAACTGCGCATCGGGCATGCAGGCCCTTTCCGGCGCCTACACGCAGATCGCCGCAGGCCTGTCGGAGATCGTGCTCGCCGCGGGCGTCGAATCCATGTCCAATTTCGGATTCTACACCACCAGGCAGTTGAAGGAAATCTTCACCGCCGTCGGCCGGTCCAAGACGGCGTGGGGAAAGATCCGCGCAGGGCTTCGCATCCGGCCGAAGGACCTCGTCCCCGTCGTGGGCCTCACCCTGGGACTCACCGATCCGATCTCGGGCCTCAACATGGGCCAGACCGCGGAGAACCTGGTGCGCGATTTCGGCATTTCCCGGCGGGAGCAGGATGAGTTCGCGCTCTGGAGCCACCACAAATGGGCGGCAGCCAACGAGGCGGGAAAGTTCAAGAACGAGATCGTCCCCTTCTTCGTGCCGCCGAAGTTCACCGCCGTGGAGGAGGACGTGGGGCCGCGGAAGCAAGAGACCATGGAGGACCTGGAGCGGCTGAAACCCTACTTCGACCGGAAGACCGGGACCGTCACGCCGGGCAACTCTTCGCCCATCACCGACGGCGGCGCGGCAGCGCTCGTCATGAGCGCCGAACGCGCGAAGGAGCTCGGCATGCAGCCTCTCGGCCGCATCCGGTCCTTCGCCTACGCGGGGCTCGATCCGTCGCGCATGGGCTTGGGACCGGTCTTCGCCACGCAGAAAGCGCTCAAGCTCGCGGGCATGAAGCTTTCCGACATCCAGTTGATCGAACTGAACGAGGCTTTTGCCGCCCAGGTCATCGCTTGCGAGAAAGCGGCGGTCTCCCGGGAGTTCTTCAAGAAACACCTTCCCGGCGAGGAGCCCATCGGCGAGTTCCGCCGCGAGATCATGAACGTGAACGGCGGCGCCATCGCGCTGGGCCATCCCGTGGGATCGTCGGGCATGCGGATCGTGATCACCCTGCTCAAGGAGATGGAGCGGCGCGGGCTCCGGACGGGCCTCGCCACGATGTGCGTCGGCGGCGGCCAGGGCGGGGCCATGATCGTGGAGAGGACCTAGAAGGGCGAGCGAATCTCATTACCGCACCACAATAATTCTTCGCGTCCTTCGCGCCTTCGCGGTTCGGTCTGTCGTGGATTTGATGAAAGGGAGAAAGCATGAGCGCATTCAACATTGAGAGACATCCTGACGGCATCGCCGTCCTGACCTTCGACCTTCCGGGCGAGAAAGTGAACAAACTCACCACGCCGGTCATGGCCGAGCTGGGCAGCCTGCTCGACGAGCTTGCGCAGGACAGAACCGTGAAGGCCCTCGTCGTCCGGAGCGGCAAGCCGAACGGCTTCATCGCCGGAGCGGACATCGCCGAGATCCGCTCCATCTCCAACGCGAAGGAAGGCGAGGAGCTGAGCCGGAAGGGCCAGGCGATCATGCAGAAGATCGAGGATCTTCCCTTTCCCACCGTGGCGGCGATCCACGGCGCCTGCCTGGGCGGCGGACTGGAGCTTGCCCTTGCCTGCTCCTACCGCGTGCTCAGCAACGACAAGAAAACAGGTCTCGGCGCGCCGGAGGTCAGGATCGGGATCCTGCCGGGGTTCGGCGGCACGCAGCGCCTGCCCCGCCTGGTCGGCCTCTCGGCTGCGCTCGAGATGATCCTGACGGGCAAGACGATCTACGCGAAGAAGGCGAAGCGCATCGGCCTTGCCGACGAAGTGACACATCCGGAAACGCTCCTGGACGTGGCCCTTTCCCTTGCACGCCACGCGGCGGGATCGCAGCGGCCCCAGGGCGTCCGCGCCAAACGCCCCCTGCCCCTGGCCGTGCTCGAAAGCATCCCCTTCCTCCGGCCGCTTATCTACCGGAAGGCGAAGCACAGCGTGCTGGAAGAAACGCTCGGGAATTACCCCGCCCCGCTCGCTGCGCTCGAAGCGGTGCAGCACGGCATGGTGCACGGGCAAGCGGCGGGATACCGGCGCGAAGCCGAACTCCTGGGAACGATGGCGGTGACCGATGTCTCGAAGAACCTGATCCACGTCTTCTACCTGGGCGAGGCGCTCAAACGCGATTCCCATCCTTCGCCGGTTCGCGTGAACCATGCCGCGGTCATCGGCGCCGGGGTCATGGGCGGCGGCATCGCGCAGCTTTTCGCGGAGAAGGGCATCGCCGTGCGCATGAAAGACCTGTCGAAGCAGGCGGTTGGCGCCGGACTTTCTGCTGCAGCGGACATTTTCGTCAAGCGGACGAACAAGGGGATCATGGATCCGCGCGAAGCGCGTAACGGCATGGACCGCATCGCCGGCACGGTGGACTGGGAAGGCTTCGGAACCGTGGATCTCGGCGAGGAAGCGGTGGTCGAGAACATGGCGGCGAAGAAGCAGGTGCTCGCCGAGTTCGAGAAGGTTGCGCCGGCGCACGCCATTTTCGCCTCGAACACCTCGTCGCTTTCGATCACGGAACTTGCCGCCTCCTCCGGCCGGCCCGACCGGGTCGTTGGCATGCATTTCTTCAATCCCGTGGAGAAAATGCCGCTCGTGGAAGTGGTGCGCGGCAAAGGCACGTCGCAGGAGACCGTCGATGCCGTGGCCGGACTTTCGCGCCGCCTCGGCAAGCTGCCCGTGGTGGTGAACGACGGGCCGGGATTCCTCGTGAACCGAATCCTGATGCCCTACCTGGGCGAAGCGGTGCTGATGCTGGAAGAAGGGAACAAGATCGACGAGATCGACGACGCCCTGCTCCGGTTCGGCATGCCCATGGGCGCTTTCATCCTGCTGGACGAGATCGGCCTTGATGTTGCTGCCAAGGTCTCGGCGATCCTGCGCGAGGGGCTGGGCGACCGCCTGCCCGCATCGGACCTCCTTCCCTCCCTTGTCGCAAAGGGATTCCTGGGAAAGAAAAACGGCCGGGGCTTCTACCTCTACCTCCACGGGCGACGCGGCGGACCGAGCCCGCTCATCGCCGGTCAGGTAGCCAAGCGCCAGCCTTCCCCTTCTCTCGCGCCGGAAGAGATCGTGGACCGGGCGGTCCTGCTCATGATCAAGGAAGCTGCGCTCTGCATGGAGGAAAAGATCATCGACCGGCCCGACCTCCTGGACGCTGCGCTCATCTTCGGTATCGGGTTCCCGCCCTTCCGCGGCGGCTTGCTGCGTTATGCTGATTCGATCGGCGCAAAACAGATCGTCGAACGGATGAACCGGTGCGCGGAACGGTACGGCAAGCGGTTCCAGCCGCCGCCGTCGCTTGTCGAAATGTCACGCAACGACCTGATCACCCAGGTGGTCGGCCGGTAAGCCTGCCGAAATCCAATCTGCAACTCCTTGCGTCCGCCCTGCCGGGGGATTATAATGGCCCTTGATTTCAGCCGTTTCCGGCTCACAGGCAGGAAAGGACCGCCCCCGGCGTGAAACCTCCGTTGACAAAATACATAGGCTGCCTGATTGGAGGCGCGATAGGCGATTCGCTGGGCGCCCGCAGGGAAGGCTCCGGTGCGATCGCGAACGGCGGAGCGGACCTCGCGCCGCGCTACACGTCGGACACGGTGATGACCATCGCTGTGGCGGAGTCGCTCATTGCCGCCCGCGAGTTCCACTACTGGCACATGTCCGAGCGGCTCATCCGGCTGTACGAAAAGGAGCCCTGGCGCCGGTACGGCACAACCACCTCCCGCGTTCTCCGTTCCATGCGCCACGGCAGGCAGGGTTTCGGCATGCTCGACCGCGACCTCTACGCCGACGGATGCTTCGGCTGCGGCGCTGCGGCGCGCGTCTCTCCCGTGGGGCTCCTTTACCACGACGATCCGCGGACCCTTCGCGACATCGCGTACCATTGCGCATCCATCACCCACAGCCACGACCTCGCGCTGGAAGGGGCGGTGGTGCAGGCATGCGCCGTTGCGCTGGCAGCCCTGGCAGATCCGGCGGCGGTGGTCCCCCGGGAATTCCTTGCCGCCCTCCGGATGTCCACGCGTTCCGAGCCCTTTCAGGAAAAGCTCAAGACCATCCTTCAGCTCCTCGAAGCGCCGCCGGCAAGGGAACAGACGATCGCGGGACTGGGGAGCGGGATTTCAACGCTTTCCGCCGTTGCTCACGCAGTCCACGCGTTTCTGACGAACCGCGGTTTCAAGAATTCACTGCTCGACGCGGTCAGCAGGGGCGGCAATGCCCCGGCAATCGGAGCCATGACCGGCGCGATCGCCGGGGCGTGCTACGGCATCGAAGGGATTCCTTCTCAATGGCGGGAAACGGTGGAGAACCGCGAACAGCTCGAAGGGCTTGCAAACAACCTCTGGACGATGCGGAAAACTGCGGCAGGAACAGGCGCGCCGGCCTCTTCGAACAACGCAGCCACGGGACAGGGCAGCGCGCGGACGACGTGAGGCGGCTTCAGGCCGCCCGTTCGACGGATATGGCGTAATAGGGGCAGATCTTCAGGACGCCCTCGTGACGGCGGACGTCGAATTCCCCGGGATTGATGATCCAGGCGCGCTCCTCGCGCATCTCGAAGAGCCGGGGAAAGGCTTCAGCGCACCCGCCGCAGCCTCGGCAGAGGCTGTAGTCGATGTTCAGCACCATGGGTTCCGCAGGCGCTTTTGACGCCGCTTTCCGGGCGGCAGTCCTGTCCGTCCCCTTCCCTGCCGCCGCCTTCACGGTTTTCTTCATTCCCGCCTTCGCGCCGCGTTTCCCCGTCACTGCCATGGTTTGCCTTCCTGTTGTTTATATTTGAAGCCGCCTTCAGGCGAGCCCCACCTTGCCCATGCAGCACTTCTTCCGCTTTCCCGTCGTATCGAAGGGGCAGAGCTCCGAGGCGGTCGCATGTCCGGGTTCCTCCGCCCGTTCGCGCCGTTCATCATCCCAGCGTTTGCCCCGCTCAGCCATCACGTCGGGCTCGTAGAAGAGGAGCCAGTTCCGCGTGTACAGTTCCACCGCCTGCTTGCGCGACCGGAACTCGCGGTCCACGTCGCTGTCGGTGAAGGCAATCCGGTAGGCCGCATCCTTGTCGGCCAGGGCGCGCTCCTCGCCGCCGAACGCCGTGAGCGATTCGCGGCTCTCGGTCCGGAGGAAATCGAGCAGAATATGGCCTGCCATCTGGCGAAAAGGGCGCTCCTCGCCGCTGTCCTCGAAATAGCCCCGGATGAGCAGAAAAACCTCCTCATCGAGGTCCGCGTGAAGGAGCGCGATAGCCGCCAGCCCCTCCAGGGCAAGGGCCCGCGCCAGCCAGCCGCCCGTACGGTCTGCGGCGACACCCTTGAGCCCCTTGACTGCGGCAGGCCCCACCCTGCCGAAGATGGCCGGCAGGTCCTCGGTCACCCAGTCGTTCTCGCAGGCCTCGGAATAGCGGAGCGCCTTCAGGAGCGGCAGGACCGTTTCCTGCGTTGCCACGGCGCCAAGGATATAGACGGCGTGCACCACCGCCCACCACCGGGGCAGCGGCTCGTTCCAGTTGTAGGGGTCCGAGACGATCCCGGCCAGGCGCGGCACGAGGCTCGGCCTGCGCAGGAATTCGTCCACCACCTGTTTGGGCAGCCGGTCCTCCCTGGTGAACAAGAGGTCTACCAGCTTCTCGTCGGTCATGGTTCTGACTTCGGTCATGTATTCGCTCCCGGTGCAATTAGGAGAATAATACCGCCTTCCGCCCACGGCTTCAAGGTGTTGTTCCTCCCCTCACCACCGCGCCTTGACAGTTCACGAATTCGGCGGGATAATATATTCAGGATTAATATTATCCTGTTAAGTTTGCCGCAGGCGGAAAGGGAGTTGCAGCAGCCGCAACGGCTCCATACCGTTGCAGGGGCTCCCGGCAAAAGGCAATTCAATGGCTCCATACCATTGCTCCTTTTCAGCCGCCCGCGGCGACGTTTTCGGAGGATGCCGTGCGGAAGGTGATCACGGAAACTGATGCGTTCCGGGGCTTCAAAAGGTGAGAATTCTAAGGAGGCAATCATGGCAAGTACATCTCGCACAACGGGAATATCGGGAATCACCGGCAAGACGGTGTATGTGAGACATGCAACGGATTGGGACATGGAGATGCTCGAAGACATCCTGAAGGAGAAGGAGCAGCGCATGCTGAGCGTGCCGCGATCCCAGATCGTCGTGGCGGTTGTGGAGCACGATATCATCGGCTACGGCATCCTGGAGGAACGCAGCCGGGGAGAGGCATGCGTGCATGTCAAGGAACTGGGCCGGCACCGGGGCATCGGATCGGTCATCGCGAGCCACCTCTTGGAGCGGAATCCCGCGTCCACGGTCACGGTGACCGCGGGCGATCCCGAGATCTTCGGTGACATGGGCTTCAGCAGGCTCCGGACAGGCGAGGCAGGCAAGGTCTATGCTTCCATGGCCTGCAAACTCCCGGTGGTCGACGGCGGCACGCCGCCGGTGTTCCTGAAGCCTTCTCTGAAAGATGTAGCAGCGTAAGCAAACGTTCCCGGCCTGGAGCAGGTTTTGGCAATCATGTACCGCTGGTCTGCGGACCGGCGGTTTTTTTTCGCGTGCTTCTTCAGTAATGGCGGTTCAGGACGGTGATCAACATGCCGGAGGAAAAACAGGAGAAGGAAGAATCCATCGAGGTGAAGGGAAAGGTGATCGAGGTGCTGCCGAGCGCCCGGTTCCGGGTGGAGATCGAAGGCGGCCACCAGATCCTTGCCCATTTGTCGGGAAAGATGCGGATCCATCACATCCGGATCGTTGCGGGCGACCGGGTGGCGGTAGAGGTTTCCCCCTACGATCTTACGCGCGGGAGGATCGTGCTCCGCCTGAAGAGCAATGAGGCCGCGTAAGCGTCACCCTCGCGGTTGGCTCTCTTCATATGCCTCGCCTTTCGAATGTGGTATAATGCTCCCCGTTCTTCGGGGGCAAAAGATCATGATCCTTTTAGAGCCGGGAACGCTCTGGCGCAACATCAAAACAACCACAGAACAGGCGCTCTCCGGCGGCAATCTTGTCCCGATTCCCACGGACAGCGCGTTCATCGAAGACAGCGGCGTGCGCTTTGCCGTGCGCGTTCTCGCCGGTCTGCGCAGGAAAGCGGAAGCGCGGAAGGAACAGGACGCGGCTGAGCATGCGGGCAAGCAGGCGAATCCCTTCCTGCCGCCGGAAAAGGCCCTGACCGTCGCCAAGATAACGGACACCCATCTCGCCGTCCTGAACAAGTTCAATGTGGTCGATCATCACCTGCTGATCGTGACGCGCGCGTATGAGGACCAGGAGACGCTCCTGACGAAGGCGGATTTCGAGGCGCTCGCCGTTTGCATGGCGGAATACGACAGCCTGGGATTCTACAACGGCGGCGCAGCGGCGGGCGCGAGCCAGCGCCATAAACACCTGCAGCTGGTCCCGCTGCCCCTGGCGCCTGACGTGCCCACGGTCCCCACCGAGCCGCTCTTTGCCCGCGCGAAAACGGGACGGGACGGCTTGGGGACCATCCCGGCATTCCCTTTCCGCCATGTCTTCCGCCGGCTGGGCCAGGGCCTCTGGCGCAGCCCGCTCGACGCGGCAACGGTGCTCCGCGAATCCTACTGCGCCATGCTCGAGCACGTCGGCATGCAGCCTCCCGCGGACAGGCTCACGCTCCAGTCCCAGCCCTACTGTTTCCTTGCCACGCGCACCTGGCTGCTTCTGGTCCCGCGTTCCAAGGAGCACGTGGGGGAGATCTCCTTCAATTCCCTTGCCTATGCCGGCTCGCTCTTCGTGTACAATGAACAGCTCCTGCAGAAGCTCCGCGAGTACGGGCCGATGAATGCGTTGCGGGACGTGGCGATGCCAAAATAAGCTAATAAGCTGGCAAGCCGACAAGCTGACCAGCGATACCTTTCATTCGATATCCCCGGATGATCCTATCGGGGATCCAGAGGCTTTGAATATTCGCTTGGATGTTTCGAAACCGTTCATAATTTAATTTCCATCATCATGACACAATCACACACTACTCTCGTCGATCTCCACCGCAAAGTCGACGAAGCCGCCGCGTACCTGAGAGATCTGCACAAGGAACGTCTCCAGTGCCGGCCCGGCTGCGCATCCTGCTGCATCGACGACATCACCGTCTTTGCCATTGAAGCCGAGAACATCGCATCGCACAATACCCGCCTCCTGGAAACCGGCATTCCTCACGCAAGAGGCGCCTGCGCGTTCCTCGATGAGCTGAACCGCTGCCGCATCTACGAGCAGCGCCCTTACGTTTGCAGGACCCAGGGCCTCCCGCTCCGATGGATGAGCGAGAACGACCACGGCGAGATCGTCGAGATGCGGGACATCTGCCCGCTGAACGAAGAAGGAACACCGATCGAGGAGCTGCCCTCGGGAACCTGCTGGACCATCGGCCCGGTGGAGGAACAGCTTGCAGAACTGCAGCATGCTGCCTCCGGCGCCATGATGACGCGCGTGAGGCTGAGAACGCTGTTCAGAAAAGCCTAACGGATCACCCTCACGACTATGCCTCTGCCTGCCGTTTCAACCTCCGCAGATCAGGCCACCTCACAGGGTTTTTCCAGCGATCAATCACGACGTCTCTATGGCGTATTCATTGCTTTGCTATAATGTACCCAGCCTGTCGGCAACCTGTGTTTGTAATCGAGGGAGGGATCCCCATGAAAGAAACCTCATTCGAGAACTTCCCCATGCGGATGGTGGCCGTCAGCAATGCAAACGGCCTGGCGATCTACGCCGTCGGATTCTACCTGATGTCCCGCCTGGGAATTGTCTGGGGTGCGTTGTACGCCGGGTACTGCATCTGGATGGAATGGCGGCTGCTGTCGGGCAGCTGCCGCTCCTGCTACTACTTTGGCAAGCGCTGCGGATTCGGCAAAGGCGCAGTCAGCGCCTGGATCTTCCGCACCGGAACTTCGAAGCCCCTGAGCGCAAAGGC
>JAKAHZ010000049.1 GCA_021814615.1 Nitrospirota bacterium
CACCTCCCCCCCGAGATCCGCGAGCTCTATGGCCTTCGACGGCCTGCGCACCACGGCCCGGACCTTGATGCCGTCGTGCCGGAGCCGCCTGACCAAATGTCCTCCCACAAAACCCGTCGCACCGGTAACCAGGATCATAAGCACTCCTTGCTTCCACCGTTCTCAATTACTGAAAAAAACGACCTCATGACGAACCGCGAAGGCGCAAAGATCGCCAAGAAAAGCCTCAATGGTCTCTGTACTTTGTACTCTGTACTTTGTACTTTATACCTTGTACGCGGTACTTTGCTTACAACCCCAGCGGCAGCCACAGCCCCAGATAGACCTGCGATTCCCCGCCGTGATCGAATCCCCGGGCAACCACGAACCGGACGGTGATCGGGAAGTAATAGCCCACGTCGATATCGAACCTGAGCTCGCCTCCCCCGCTCCGCCGGACATCCTCATGATGGAAGGTTTCGTCCCAGGCATTGCCTGCCTCGAAGAACAGCGCTCCGTGGACCTGCCGGAAATAGATCGCCTTGGTGTTCCAGCCCTTCTGGAGATCGGCCAGCGGGAACCGGTATTCGAGCGTGCCGAGCACCGCCTTCTGGCCGCGCAGCACGTTCGGCGGATATCCCCGGAGATGGACAGAGGTATCCGCTGCGCCGAGCGCCACGTCGCCGGGCAGATCGCCGCCGAGCTGGAAGGCGCGCTGCGGGAGCGCATCGCCCGTGGCGATCCCTCCGAAGACCCTTGCTGCCAGCACATGGTGCTGCAGCCACGGCATGTTCACGTACTCGAACCAGTCAGCCGTGTATCTCGTGAACTCGAAATCCGAACCGATGGCCGTAGCGAACCGTTCCGCTCCGATCTCGACGGTCCGTCCCTGTTCCGGGCTGATCGACCGCTCGTACCGGCGGCTGCTGTTGTACTGATAGCTCACCCGTCCTGACGAGAGATTGCCTTCCGCGGGAACGGGACCCGTGTAATTCTGCCACGGCGGCAGGTCGGTGAGCGACGACAGTTCCTGCCATCGGTATCCTACCGTGATCGTCTGCTGCCGCGCGGTCTTGAGGAACGGGAAAATGACATCCGTTCCGTAGGTCCGATGCTTTTCCGTGTAGGTCTTCTTTGCCTGGTTGTCTTCGAGCAGATCGGTGTACACGCTGTCCGTATCCACGGCAACCAGATGGATCGTGGGATAGAGACCGTCGTAGAAATAATCCACGCTGTACCATTTCCTGCTGCGCTCCGGCCCGTAGAATGCCATGACCTGGTACTGGTGCTTCTGCAGCACGTCCCAGCCGAGCGTGAATGCGCCGTAAAGCATTCCGCTTGCCGGGCTTGCCCCGAACCAGGGCAGCCAGAACCGGGGATAGACCGTGCCGAGCGGGCTGTAGGGAGCGGACGTGGTCTCCACGGGCTTTTCAGCATAAGCAGGCTCGGGATAGTGGAGAGCCGGGGCGGACGCCGGCTTCCATGCTGCAGGGTCGATATTCATCGCATGGATGTCAAATCCCTTGGACGAATAGGAGGCGAAAACGAGCGACTTGCCGTCAGGCATCGGCGCAGGGTAGGCTGCGCCTCCCACAACATTCGTCACCTGAGAGATGACCTTCGTTTCCCGGTCATAAGCATAAATGTTGAAGATGCCCGACCGGTCGGAGGAGAAATAGAGGTACTTGCCGTCAGAGCTCCAGACAGGCGAAAAATCGTATGCCCGGTCCGAGGCGATCTCCGCAATCTTTGCGCCTGACCGGTCCAGGAGCCAGATGTCCGTGTTCCCGCCGGGCTGCCAGACGCTTACCGCGATCAGGCTCCCGTCAGGACTGATGCGGGGTGTGGCATACTGGTTCGCGCTCTCCTCGGTCAGGAATACAACGTCGTCGGGCCTGTATGCTTTTTTCGGGTCAAGTTCGAGGGAAGCGAGCCGCGTCTTTCCCATCCTGTTCGTGACGAAGACGACGCTCTTCCCGTCAGGGCTCACAAAGGGATCGCGCGCCCGCATCCCCCTGGTGAGCCGGTGTTCCTTCCCCGTGTCCGGATCTGCCCAATAAATGTCGTTGTAGAGATCGACGTTCCGCCGCACCTCGAGCTTGGTGTAATAGATCCGCTTTCCCGCCGGATCCCAGGAAGTCGCGGTGCCCGAGGCGCCGAAAGGGAAAAGGTTTTCAACGAGCAGATGATCGTTGCTGCCGTCCCTGTTCATCACGGAGAGATGGGGAAAGGAATCCGCATCGGACACTGCATAGGCGATCCGCGTCCCGTCAGGCGAGAGACTGGGAGCTATCGCAACAAACCCCTTGCGGGTGAGCTGCTGCGAAGCCGTCACGCCGCCTGCCCTGACCTCTTCCGCCTGTTTCCCGTATTTGCTCCGGAGCGAAGCCTTCCATTCCTCCCAGAGATCGTCGTACCGTTCGCCGAGCACCCGCGTTCCCGTCGACGTAACGAGGAACGGCGCGTTCCTGCCGCTGTACGTCGTGCTGATCTCGGCCACCTTCTCCCTGCCGTAGCGTTCCACGAGATAGCGCGTGAATTCCTCGCCGAAAAGATAGGGCACCTGCCCGCCGGGCCAGAAATCGGGTACTACCGACGCCTGAGCCAGGTCCGGGAAGGCGTCCTCGAGCACAGCCATGCGCAGCACCATGTCCGTTGCCGGCGACCGCCCCCGGCCGCCCGTGGTCTGCTCCGTTTCCTCGTAGGTGGCAAGCCCTTCGATCATCCACATGGGCTGAAAGAGGTTGGGGAAATAGATCCGTCCGAGCACGTATTGCAGCAGGTCGGGGCCGCCCCGGGTCTGGTCGAGCTGCAAGATATGGGTGTACTCGTGGGTGATCACCATCCGGAGCCAGTCGTCGTAGCTGGAAAGCCCGACGCCGGGCTCGCCCAGGGGCTGTGTCAGGAAGACCGTGACGGCATTGTAGGGAATGGGGAATGCGGAGCCGTTGGCGAAATCCGTGGAATCGATGAGCACGAGCTGCGTTCTGTCCTTGGGCTCCCAGCGGAGCCTCGGCGCAAGCCGGCTGTGGATGTCCTCGGCGAGCACTGCCGCCCGTTGGGCGATCTCCTCGCCGCCCTGGTGATAGTGGATCAGGAAATGAGGCGTTTCCAGCGTGGTCCAGACAAAGGATGGGTCGACCTTGGCATGAACGGGTCTGACGATAGTAAAAAGGCAGAACAGAACGAGGAACAGGCTTCGCAAGATCATAGCTGGTCTCCCTGCTTACCTTATTGACCGTTATCCGCTTTTTCCGGCCTGACGCTCCGGCCGAGCACCCGGCGCAGCACGAGTCTGCCCGCGACGATCACGCCAAGGGCGCAGACCGTCTCGACGGCGTAGACCAGGCCGCGTGAGGGATGCAGGAACCCCGCGACGACCGGATCGGTCATGATCATCTCGCCGCCCGTTCTCCCGAGCACCGCGGCGCCCAGGTAGATGATAAAGGGATATCTCTCCATCAGCATCTCGAGCACGCCGCTCGCCAGGACGAGGAAGGGAATGGAGAGGGCCAGGCCAAAGAAGAGGAGGAAGAAGTTCCCGTTCGACGCCGCACCCACGGCGAGCATGTTGTCCAGGGACATGGAGATGTCGGCGATGACGATCAGCCTGACCGCATGCCAGACCGTGACCGCCTCGCCCTTGCCCTCCACGGACTCCTCGTCCTCCAGGAAGAGCTTCACGGCGATCCAGAGGATGACCAACCCGCCGGTAAGCTTGACGTAGCGCATGACCAGGAGCTGCGCCACGAAGAATGTAGCCATCACGCGGAGCAGCACCGCCGCTCCCGCGCCGAAGAGGATTCCCTTTCTGCGCAAATCCTTCGGGAGCGCCCGTACCGCCATGGCGATGACCACGGCATTGTCCCCGGCAAGGACAAGGTCGATCAGCACGATGCTCGCGAGCCGCGACAGGAAGGGGAGGTCGAAGGTGAAGGCGCCGAAGTCCATCATTGATTCTCGATTAAAAAAGCCCTGGACGATTATCGTCCAGGGCTTCTCATCCTGTCAAGCATTTAATGGCCCGCTCTCAGGGTTCCGGGCTCGACTGTTTCATGCCGCCCAGAAGCCTGCCGTACTCGGAGGCTGTCGCGGTCCAGCGTTCGAGCGCCTCATGCGCCTCCATCCATTCGCCGAGATCGCCGGTTTTCGGGACCGAGCAGCCGGACATGCGCGCCAGCAATTCCTTCGTGGTCATTCCATGCTGTTGCTCCAGACCCTCAAGCCGGCGGCGGTAGGTCCGGATATACCCTTCGCAGACCTTCAGCTCCCGCCAGAGCGAGATCTCGTATTCATCGGTATGCATGCGGCTCCTCGTTAGTGGCCCGTCGGAAAGAACGTGTAGCTCACCCAGACGAGGATGCCGAGCAGGACGGTACCCAGGATGAGGCTATAGCTGATGAGCTTCTTCTCCACGGGCAGGAGCGGCTCCCATTCCATTTTCTTGAGTTCTTCGGAAAGTTTCGGTTGTTCCGCCATAGCCAAGCCTCCTTATCCCGCCAGCGGCGGTTTGACGCCGTGGAAGAAGATCCATGAGATGATGAGCCCGATCCAGATGATGAACCCGAAGAGCGAGATCACGTATACCGCGGCCAGCCTGCCGATGCCTTCCTCCCAGAGTTTCTTGAAGTTCGACACCAGCCCGATGGTGAAGAAGGTCATGACAAAGAAGATGCCGCGGAACACATTGGCCTCGCCGGTGGACGCCCTTGCCGCCGCCATCGTGGCTTTGGGGGCCTTCAGAAGGTCGTTCAGCGGCGCGAGTTCGGCCTTGTCCTTGGCGATCTTGTCGGCGAGCGAAGCAGCCGCGACCTTGTCGTCCCCGATCTGCTTCTTCAGGGCCGCAATAGCTTTCTTTTCCTTGACCCTCAGGTTGCCAAGCTGCGTTTCCTCGTCGGCGATCTGCTTGTTCAACGCCGTGAGCTGCGTCTCCTGCGCCGCGATCTGCTTCTGGAGCGGGCCGACCTTGCCGCCCATCGCAGTCAACGCCTTGGACGCGGGCAGGCAGACGAGCAGGATGATCAGGAACGTAAGGACATAGCCGATCACGAACTTGGGGAAGCGGTCCCAGATCTGGCCGGGCCGCACTTTCTCGCCGGGCTTGCACTCGATCACCGAGCACCAGATGATGGCGAGCACGAAGGCCCAGACGCCGATGAACACGTCGATGAACACCTTCACGACCGCCGCGGCGTTCTTGATCCATTCGGGCGAGTACATGATGCCTTCCGCGGCATTCTTGCCCAGGATCAGGCCTTCCGTCACCGCGCCTGCGGCGACCGCGGCGCCGTCGGTCTTGACCGCCAGGCCCATCCACGCGCCGGCGACCATCGGCTCCTTCCAGAGGAACGTCTCGGCGAAGAACGGCAGGATCACGAGCTCGACGACCGCGAAGATCACGACGAGCGACGAGACCATGATCGGCACCACCGGCCGCGCCTTGATCGCGCCGCCCGTGGCAATGGCCGCCGACACGCCGCAGATCGAGATGCCCGAGGCGAGCGGCGCCGCCCATTCCCTGCTGAACTTGAAGTATTTTCGGGCGATGAAATAGACGAGCGCCCAGTAGATGAGGTAGGCTTCAACGATGGCGCAGAGGCCGCGGAACATCACGGCCGTGGCAAGACCCAGCTTTTCCGCAGCCATCAGGCCGAGGGAACCGCCGAGGATCACGATGGCGGTCTTGATATAGAGCTCCGGCCGCACCGCCTCCTTGATCCAGTTCCCCAGGGCGGGCACGAAGTTGCCGAAGAAGAGGCCGACGAGCAGCGCGATGATGAAACCGGCCTCAGCGGTCAGTTTGAGCGACCAGGCGATGCCGAACTTCTTCATGTCCGGCGCGGTGGTTACCGCGATATTGGCCCAGCTGCCCAGCATCCAGCAGAAGTAGCTTATCCAGAACACGACGGTGAATCCGATGATGAACTTCTTGATATCCGCCTTGAGCGCCGCGGCGCCGATGGTCATAATGACGAGCAGGACAACGTAGGTAAGCAGGAGCGACCCGAACCCTCCCAGCCAGGCGGCCGAGATCGGCTTGAGCGCTTTGGAGATGTCGGTCCAGACGCCGGTAGTCACTCCCCAGTTCAGGATATCCGTTCCGGCAAAGGCTCCGAGGGAAACGACAAAGATGAACAATCCGATCCAGACTGCAAGCCAATCTTCGCTGATGCCTTTCTTTGCCTCCTCCATAGAGTGATGACCTCCTTTTGTTCATGCAGTATTGAAGTCAATCATTCTTCAACTACCCGCATCTGTCAGGCGGCCGATAAGGTCATCACCTCCTCGCGGCAATACGTTCGTCCCTCGTTTATCTATTATACCGGAGATTCGTCGATGGGGGCACGGAAATAAGCTGAAAAAACAGATAATTGCAGGAATTTGTAGCTTGAGAAGATCTATAGCGCTACCTTCATGCGAGGTTTCTCGCGGCCCGCCGCCTCAGCCATTTTTCGATCTCCACCGCAATGAATACGATAGTTGAGAGGCCGAACACAAGGGCCAGCTCCGTAACCGTAAGGGACTGGGTCTTGAACACGCTGTGCAGTCCCGGCACGAAGACCGTGGCGAGTTGAAGCAGGATCGTCCCGGCGACGGTAAGAAGCAGCGCCTTGTTCGACAGCAGCCCCTGCGTGAAGAGCGAGTCCTGCTCCGAGCGGATGGCCATGACATGACCCAGCTGCAGCAGGCAGAGGGTGATGAAGACCATGGTCTGCCAGTGGCTGTCGCTGATATGGATCGCCCAGGCCTGAAGCCCCAGCACCACCGCTGCCATGAGGAGTCCCACCCAGACAGCGTGAACGCCCAAGCCGTGGGAGAACAGTCCTTCCTGCGGATGGCGCGGCGGCCGGCGCATGAGGCCCCGTTCCGCCGGCTCCAGCGACAGGGCAAGCGCGGGCAGCCCGTCGGTCACCAGGTTGATCCAGAGGATGTGAATCGGCTGGAGTGGCATGGGAAGGCCGAGAAAGGGCGCCAGGAAGAGCGTCCAGATCTCGCCCGAGTTGGTTGACAGGAGGTAGCGGATGAACTTGCGCACATTGTCGTAGATCTTCCTGCCCTCTCCGACCGCTTTCACAATGGTCGCAAAGTTATCGTCCAGCAGGATCATGGACGACGCTTCCTTCGCTACGTCCGTTCCCGTAACGCCCATGCTGACGCCGATGTCCGCGCGCTTCAGGGCAGGCGCGTCGTTCACCCCGTCACCGGTCATGGCGACGAAATGACCGCGGTCCTGAAGCGCACGCACGATCGTGAGTTTCTGCTCCGGCGCCACGCGCGCATAGACCCGGATACGCTCCACCCGCGCCTCGAACTCTGCGAAGGGAAGCGCATCGAGCTCCCTGCCCGTGATCACCGCCTCCGGATCGTCTCCATCGAGGATGCCCACGCGCCTGGCGACCGCCCGCGCGGTCAGCGGATGGTCTCCGGTGATCATCACCGGCGTGATGCCGGCAGCCCTGCATTCGAGCACCGCTTTCCTTGCCTCCTCGCGCGGCGGGTCCATAAGGCCCATGAATCCGACGAGGACGAGGTCCCCTTCGATGCCGGTGGCGTCGAGCGCCGGCGGCGTTTCCCAGGTCCGCATGCCGATGGCCATCACGCGCAGGCCGTCGGCGGCGATCCGCTCCGCCACGGCCTCCACCTCTTTCCGGTCCAGCGGCGCGACGCCGTCCGCGGTCAGAACGCCCGATGAGCGCTCGAGCACGACTTCGACCGCCCCCTTGGTGAACGACAAAACGCTGGAACGCGGAGACGCGGGGTCATGGGAAAACAGTGAGCCCTTGTTAAGCCCTGGCCCCTGATCCCTGGCCCCTGGCCCCTGCATTTCATGGAACGTGGTCATGAGCTTCCGGTCCGAATCGAAGGGCAGCTCGGCAACACGCGGGAAGTTACGCTCCAGCTCCGGTTTTTCGAATCCGCGCTCCCTTGCCGCGGAGAACAAGGCGACTTCCGTGGGATCGCCCAGGACGGTTCCCGCCGGATCGGCATGCGCATCGTTGGACAGGGCGAGCGCGGTGTAGAACAGCCGACGGGGCGACACGGCGAGGGGGCGACCTGGCGACGAAATGTCGTCCATCGACTTACCTGCAGTCTCGCCCTGTCCCCTTGTCTCCTTGTCCCCTTGTCGCGTCTCGGTTCTTCCGTCGCACCATATCTCCTCCACGGTCATCCGGTTCAGCGTGAGCGTACCGGTCTTGTCGGTGCAGATATAGGTGACGGAGCCGAGGGTCTCCACGGCCGGGAGCTTGCGCACGAGCGCATTCTGCTTCACCATCTTCCGCGCCCCCAGCGCGAGGGCGATGGTCACCACCGCGGGAAGCGCTTCGGGGATGGCGGCAACGGCGAGGCTCACGGCGACGAGGAAAATATTCACCGGTTCCTCGCCTCGCACCAGCCCGCCGGCAAAAACGATTGCGCAGATGACGAGCACCGCAATGGTGATCCGCTTGCCGAAGTGCGCGAGCCGCTTCTGGAGCGGCGTCTTGCCTTCGCCGGTTTCCTGAAGCATCCGGGCGATCCTGCCGAGCTCGGTCTCCATGCCCGTGGCGGTCACGACGCCTCTGCCCCGGCCGTAGGTCACGAAGGTGCCCTTGAACAGCATATTCCTGCGGTCGCCCAGGGGCAGGTCCTCGTCGGGCAGGGGCGCCGTATGCTTTTCCACGGGAACGGACTCGCCCGTGAGCGCCGCTTCCTCCGCCTTGAGCCGGGCGACTTCGATCAGACGGAGGTCCGCCGGAACCACGCTGCCCGCGTCGAGCAGCACCACGTCGCCGGGCACCAGGCGGGCGGCCGGGAGCCTGACCGGCAGGTTGTCGCGCAGGACCGTCGCCGACGAGGCAGCCATTTTCCGGAGCGCCGCCATGGCCCGTTCTGCGCGATACTCCTGGACGAAGCCGAGGATTGCGTTCAGGACCAGGATCACGATGATGGCGATGGTGTCCGACGCTTCGCCGATGATCCCCGAGATCACGGCGGCAACGATCAGGACGATGATCATAAAATCGCCGAATTGATCGAGAAACATGCGGAAAGGCGTTTTCCGTTCCTGCTCCTCGAGTTCATTGGACCCGAACCGGTCGAGCCGTTCGCGGGCCTCCTGCCCGGAAAGGCCGGCATCCGACGATCCCAGGGCCGCGAACGCCTCGGCAACGCTTTGCTGATGGGGACGCATCCTGTTCCCTTTCCGAAAGCCGCTGAAAAAAGAAAAACCTTTACCACGGTCTTCTCAGAGCCGTGGTAAAGGTCTTGCGTGTCCAGATCGACCGGCGGCCCCGGCCCCGCTCAGGCGGGACGTGCTGACGATGGCCGCCGTAAACGCTACTCCCCTTTACAGTTCGAATGTAACAGAGCTCCTGCAGGGTGTCAAGCCGGCTTCCCCGGGAATTCAAAAAAGAATGGAAAAAAACTCATTCCTTCATTACAATAGTTACTGGTGCGACGCGCCGGACAGGGAGGGCACATGAAGCGACTGTTCCTTCTGGGGTTCATGCTGACCACGGTCCTGCTGCAGGCGGGATTGCGGGATTCCTGTGCAGGCCAGACCAAGGACGAGAAGAATCTGGAGCGGGAGGCCGCCCGTCTCGAAAAGTTCGTCCAGGCCGGCGGCGAACAGGCGGTCCTCGCGCGGTTCAGAAAGGATTTCGGCGCGTCCGACGGCCAGGTTGCATCCCTTCGCCAACGGGGCCTTGGCTTCGGCGAGATCGCCGTGGTGCTTGCCCTGGTCCAGAAACAGCCCGGCGGCGTCACCGATGCGTCGATCGAGAAAGTGCTCGCCCTGCGCCTGGGCCCGCCGCCCTCCGGCTGGGGTGAGGTTGCGAAAAAGCTGAACCTCAAACTGGGAGCGGCCGTGAGCCAGGTCAAGAAGATCACGAACGAATCCCACCGGGAAACCAAGACGGGCCGCCGGGAAGAGAAGCGCCAAAGCCCGCCGGCGGAACCGCCTGGTCAGCCGCGGGGCGCCCACGGGCATTTCTCCGGAGAGGGCAGGAGCATGACCCGGGGAGAAGCGGCACAATAACGGAATACCGGGCCATCACTCTGCGTGACGACCAGGCTATCGCTTAGCGACAAGGAACTCCGAAGCGATGGCCTTTTTCTTTTCCCGCTCATGACGCATGCATCGCCACGATATCGCAGCCTGTTCGCTGCCGTCTTAGCCGCCCTGTGCCTCGTCCTGGCCGGCTGCCCGGCGAGACTGCCCGCTTCGCCCGATGCCGGCAGATCCGTGCGGCTCTCTTTTTCCGATCCCGATGCGCGTACCGTCGCCGTCGCCGGATCCTTTAACCGCTGGGATCCCGCCTCCCACGCCATGACCGGTCCTGACCGCGCAGGCCGATGGACCATCACGCTCCGCCTCCCGCCGGGAGGCTACGAATACCGCTTTATCGTGAACGGAGCGGAATGGGTCGCCGATCCCGGGGCGCCGTCGATCGACGACGGTTTCGGCGGATGGAACTCCGTGCTTGTCGTGCATTAGGGGGCATGTAACCTTTCTCCGGCTTCTTCGTCTTATGGGAAATAAAGGAAAGCCGGATGCCGACGGACGGGCATGCCCGCACGGAGGCCGGAAAGAGCCATGAGCGGAAACACTGGATCAGACGATGAAGAGATCATCACGGCTTGCCTGCAGGGGGACCGTGACCGGTTCTCCGTCCTCGTCGACCGGTATAAGGGTCTGGTCTACTCGGTTGCCTACCGCCTTACCGGCGATCAGGACAAAGCGAACGACGCGGCGCAGGAATGCTTCATTTCCGCCTACATCCATCTGTGCGATTTTCGTTTCGGTTCCAAGTTCTCGACCTGGCTTTATACGATCGTGCTGAACAAGTGCCGCGACCAACTCCGTCAGGAAAAGGACATGCTTTCCGTGGACGACATCGCGGCGGTCAGGCCGTCCGAAGCGCCGGACCCGGAGCAGGAAGCGGTCCGCAGGGAGGTGCGGGACGATATTCAGCGGGCGCTCGACGCTCTTCCTCCCGATTACCGCGAAGTCCTGGTGCTGAAGCATATCCAGGGCCTGGAGTTCCAGGAGATTTCCCGCATCGCAGGAGCGAGCGTGTCGGCGCTCAAGGTGCGGGCCCACCGGGGCAGGGAATTGCTCCGGGCGGTCATGGAAAAGGCGGGGATGAACCATGGATAAGAACCAGGACAGGATTGACAGACTGTTTGACGGGGATCTCCCGGAGGACGAACGGCGCGAACTGGAGCGCCAGATGGAGACCGATCGCGGCCTCCGCGCCGAACTGTCCTCCCTGAACGACGCGGTGCGACTCCTCGAAGGGGCGAAACCGCTCGAGACGCCGGCGGATTTCACGCGCCAGGTGATGCAGCGGCTTCCGGAACAGCGGGCGTCGCTGATCGACCGGGTGCGCACCTTCCTCTTCCGCGGAAGAGTGCTGCGGTGGAACATGGCGACCGCCGCTGTCGCGGCGCTCCTCCTCGTTACTGCAGGCCTGGCAATCAGGCACTACCGGCCGGCATCCGTGACGACGGCGCAGCAGCAGACGGTCACGGTGCGGCTGAACTTCTACGCGCCCGCGGCGCAGCGCGTTGCCGTGGCGGGAGATTTCAACCGCTGGCAGACCAACGCAAATCCTCTCGTCCGCGCCGACGGCGGCGTCTGGACCGTCGATATCCGGCTCCAGCCCGGCTCCTATTCCTACATGTTCGTGGTCAACGGCACCACGTGGGTCCCGGACCCGGCCGCCGAATCGTTCCAGGATGACGGCTTCGGCAAGAAAAGCGCCGTCATGAGGGTACAAACATGAGACCACTTCGATCACGGATTGCATGGATCGGCATCGCGGCAGCTGCTCTTCTTTTCACCGCCTTCGGGCCGGCCGCGGCGCTGGCGGGAGAAGAGCTACCCTCCCCAGTCGAAAAAGCGATTGCGGACTCGGCCCTGGCCGAGGGAGAAAAGCAGATTCTCGGCGCCGAAGCCGGGCTCGCGCTCCGGGCGGGGATTCCGGCAGAGGACATCGCGGTTATCATCGCCCGCGGCAGGGAACGGGGAGTAAGCGGCCCGCTCATCGCTCAGATCATCGCCGTCGCGGCGCGGACCGGAGAACAGGGGCTGCCCCCCCGGCCGGTCTTGAACAGGATCGAGCTGGGACTCGCGCGCGGCGTGGGGGGAGAGCAGATCATTGCCGTAGCCGGCCGACTCGCCGACCGCATGCATGAGGCGCAGCCGCTCGTGGATGCACTGATCCGGACCGGCCTGGGCAAAGGCTCCGCCCGAGGCAGAGAGGACGCCATCGCGGCCGCTGCCCGGGCGCTCGAGAAATCCCTTTCCCCGGGCGCGATAACCGGCGCGGGCGACCGCATCCGCGAGCGCGGCGGCACGCTGATGCTCTTCGAAAAAGCCCTGGGCACAATGACCGGCATGATCGAGAGCGGCATGCTTCCCGATACCGCGGCGCAGACGGTGCACGACGCCTTGAAGCGGGGCTTCACGGAGAAGGACCTGACGAAACTTGAGCGGGACGTGGCCGAAGGCATGCAGCGCGGCAGGGGATCCGGTTCGGACCGGCCTGACCGCGACGATTCACGCCGTGACAGGAGCGGCCGCGGACAAAGCCATGGGGGCAGGGGCAGATAAACCACACAGAGACAGGTCCGGCGGCAAAAACATCCGACACCGGGCCGGGACATCCTGACGACACCAAGGAGGCAATCCATGCAGGCGTTCCATGCCGCACGCGCCGCGATATTCGCTTCGATGCTGTTTTTCCTGCCGCTCCTATCCGCCGCTCGGGGGGAGACGACTTTCGGCGCAGAGGTGCGGGAATCCTATGAAGACAACGTCATCGGCCTGACGGCGGACAAGGGGAGCCTCTTCGGCGGATACGGGTACAGCGGGGGAACCGGCATGATGGCCTTTGGCATGAACAATATGCCGGGACAGGGACCGGGCGGTTCCGGAGGCTCGGGAGGGGCAACCAAGCTCAGCGACTTTTCCACACATGTGACCGCAAACATCGGCTATGCGGGAGATGCAAGCGACCACACGTCGACCCTGGTCGAAGCGGAAGTGACCCATGCTTCCTACAACAAATACAGCGCCTTCGATTTCACGATCGGAACGATCAGCGCGGGCCTTTCCTACGACGTGACGGAAAGCATCACGCTCCGCGCGGCGGCCCTGGGCAGGAAGAAATGGTACGACGATTCCCAGCGAAACAGCGTCTCCTACGGCGGCTCGCTGGGCATCAAGGAGCGTTTGACCGAATCGTTCTGGCTCAACCAGAGCTGGGAGATCGAGCAGAATACCGCATCGTCATCCCTCTATTCCTACGTGGGCAATTTTTTCACCGCCTCGGCGGGAATCGACGTGACCGACGATACGACGGTCTCCGCCGGATACACCTACATCGTGAAGGATTTCAACAAGACGACGCCTTCCCTTCGCGTCACCTCGCAGATCGCCTTCCTCGAATGGTCAACGGACATCGGCGACCACTGGGGCGTATCCGCGGGCTATGACCACGAATGGGCGGACTCGAACGTTCCCGGGACCGCGGCGGGGAACAACATCTACAGCGTCGGGATCCGGTACGACTACTGACGGAAGTTCCGGAACCGTTCTTAGCCGTTCTTCCCCGCCAGCACCCTGCTGATCACGAACTCCATGTTCTGCAGGATGCTTTCCTTTGCGTTCACGATGAACACGCGCTCCCCCACGCCGAAGAGCTCGCGCTCCAGCCGCAGGACGGGCGGGGGATAGGCGGACCGCTCCGCCATCGCCTTTTCGAACATGGGCACCAGCTTGTCCTTCATCCGGAGCTCCGTGTCCATGAAGAAAACCGCCGCGTCGGGATGCAGGTCCTCGACGCGGTCCAGGAACGCGCTCACCTCGCTGTCGTAGATCTGCTTGGGCGGCGATGATTTCACCTCCACGTAGAGCAGCATCCCGTCCAGCTTCGCCAGCACGTCGTAATCCCCTCCCACCGCAGGCCTCTTGAATTTGACGCCCCGGAGCGTCTCGGCGCCGAACTCCCGTTTCAGGAGCTCGGCAACGTACCATTCGAGGGTGGGCCCGAAGCTCAGGATCCGCCGGCGCAGGCCATATCCGGCCGCTCCCCCGCGGTCGGCAAGCCCCCAGTCGCGCAGCATATCCGCATAGGCGCGGATCGTGCGCGCCGTGGCGTACCGGGCCAGGAGCTCCGGCGTAAACTGCTGCTGGTGTTTGATCACATCGCGGAGGAATATCCGGAAGGAATACTTGTGCAGCATGGCATAGGCCCGGTCAAGCCAGGGAGCGGGAGGAAGCAGCAGATCATCGGGTTGCTCCTGCTTGTAGACCCGGAAGCCCCGGCGACGCAGCAGCACCTCGAGGGGCGGCGCGAGCCGGTCCAGGGCCTTCCGAAGCCGCCGGACCTCGCTTTTCAGCCTGCGTATCTCGGCGCGCAGATCCTGTCTGTCGTCGGGGTCCATGGCCGGGGAACCTCAGAACCACGGGGGCAGGGAGACGGGAGGATGCCGCCTCCAGGTCATTTCTTTTCCTCGTCCGCACGGCGTCCGGCGCCGCCCGGCATGAGGGAACACTCGTTGAACACCCGCGCCATGCAGATGCGGCAGCGCTCCGGGTCGAGCCGGGGAACCAGAGCACGCACCGCGGCCTTCTTCGAACCCAGGATGTTCTCCTCCCCGATCCGTTCGGCATAGCCGCCGCGATGCAGCGTCTCCACGACCTCGCCCTTGAGCGAACAGAGATAGAGCTTCCGCCCCTCCATATGCAGCCGGTGCGCCTCGTTCGCCAGGACTTCGGCGCCCGCGACATCGATGAAATTGATGCCTCCGCCCACGATCAGGATATGCGCCTGCTCGGGGCTCTCCTTCGTTATGGCGTGCAGTTCCTCGGCGAAGTGGTTCACCGCGCCGAAGAAGAGCGACCCATCGACGCGCAGGATCTTGAGCTGCGGGCACTCGGGCAGGTCTTTTCGTTCGACGTTGATGAAGCGCTGGCGATTCTCCTCGTGGTCCGAAACCAGGGTCACCACGGCCGGATGGGAGGTGCGGTTCAGATAGAGCAGCATGGAGAGCATCACGCCTACGTAGATGGCGAACTCCAGCTCCACCAGCAGGGTGGCGATGAAGGTCACGGCAAGGACCGCGGTTTCCTGACGGCTCGTCCTGACGATGGTGCGGATATGGTGCAGGTCCACGAGGTTCCAGGCAACGAGCAGCAGGATTCCCGCCATGGCCGGGATCGGCAGATAGGCGGTAAGTGGCGCGATCAGGAGCAGGATCAGCATGAGCGCCGCTGCGGCGATGACCGCGGCGAGCGGCGTCTTCGCGCCTGCGTCGAAGTTCACGCCTGTGCGCGTGAAGGAGCCCGACGAAGCGTAGCTCGAGAAGAAACTCCCGATCATGTTCGACAGTCCCTGGCCGATGAACTCCTGGTTGCTGTCGATCCGCTGGTGCGACCGCGTGGCCACGGCGCGGGCGATGGAAACCGCCTCGGCGAGCCCCAGCATGGCCACGGCAAGCGCCGCCGGCGCCAGGTTCCGGATGTTTACCGTCGAGAGATCCGGCGAGGTCAGCGGCGGCAGATCGGCGGGCAGCGAGCCCACGAGCCTGACGCCATGCTCGCTGCCGCGGAGAACGATCGACAAGACGCTCCCGATCACCATGGCGAAGAGCATCCCGGGCAGCTTCGGCAGGAACCGCTTGAAAGCCAGGGCGGACGCCAGCGTAACGATGCTGATCGCAACCACCACGCCGTTCACGCTCCCCAGGTTTGCAAGGAGGTCGGCCCAGACATGGACGAAGGCATGGCGCTTCGAGCCGGGCACACCGAGAAAATTCGCAAGCTGGCTCGTGGCGATCAGAAGCGCGGCGCCGGTGGTGAACCCCACGACCACGGAATGGGAAACGAAATTGATGAGCGCCCCGAGGCGGGCGAGCCCAAGGGAGAACTGGAAGAGGCCTGCCAGGAAGGTGAGCGTCAGGACCATCTCGATGTACGCGCCGCTGCCGGGGGTCACCAGCGGACTGATGGTCGTGAAGATCACGATCGAGATGGCCGTTGTGGGGCCGGAAACCAGATGGCGCGACGACCCGAAAAGCGCGGCGACGATTGCCGGAATAATGGCCGTGTACAGGCCGTAGGCCGGCGGCAGGCCAGCGATGATGGCGAAAGCGACCCCTTGGGGCAGCACGATGACCGCGCCGGTCAGCCCGGCCAGCAGATCGGAGCGCAACGACCGTTTCGTGACCTCGGGCCACCAGCTGCGGAAAGGAAAGGCGCGGTTCACCAGTTCTGCCCGGTCGATCACGAGAGCCCCTTCCCCGCAGTGCGCGCCGTACCCGATGAAGCGCCGGAAACAACCTGCTGACTCCCTGCGTTCATGAACACGACTCCGGCTCCTTCCTGCATGCCGCTTCCTTGGCCCGCTCGGCAAGCCGCATGTCGCGGCGGGCCTTCGCTTCGCGATTCCGGCGTTTCTCCTCCCCGGTCTCGAGGATCAACGGCGGCACGGGGGCCGGTTTGCCCGTTGCATCGATGGAGACGAAGGTGAGGTAGGCCGACGCCGCATGCCGCACGCCTCCGGTAATCAGGTTCTCCGCCTCCACGCGCACGCCGATCTCCATGGACGTCCGGCCCACCATGTTGAGGCTGGCTTTCACGAACAGGAGATCCCCCACGAACACGGGCGTATGAAAGTCCATGCGGTCGATGGACGCGGTGACCACATTGGACCGCGCATGGCGGGCCGCAACGACTCCCGCCGCCTCGTCGATGACTTTGACGACCACGCCGCCGTGCACGTTGCCTGCGGGATTGGCATCCTGAGGGATCATCATCTGCGCCATCACCACGCTGCTTTCCTTGACCGGCTTTCCGTCCATGAAGCCTCCCTTTCAGGTGATAGGGCTATTGTAACATGTTTCGATTGCATCGGGTTTTGATAACCGGAACGTTTGTTCTAAAAATATCCTGTTATCATCGTGCAGAATCAGCACCTTCCGATATTCTGGTACGAACAAAGATTGTGAAATTTACCTCTTGCGTCCCTAATCCCAAGGGCGTAACATGCTTCTAATATTTTCGGCGTACTTCTCCGTGGGGCAGCATGGTGCTGCCCGCCAGTAACAGCATCGCCACAGATCCGCCTCTGAAGCAGGGATGTTCGAGCAGGCCGCAGTATGAAAAGATTCGGAAGCATCGGTATCGGGATACTCCTCCTCTGTCTTGCCCCCGTTGTTCCGGCATTCGCCGCCGACAAAACCGTCGCCCTCGCCTCCCTTGATCAGCATGTTCTTCCCTTCGCGAAGCGACAGGCTGTCCGCGCTCCCATCGTGACCGAAACCTGCGATTGCTACGAGATTCGCGGCGCGAGCGAGAAGGACCTGCGCGATCAGCTGCAGCGGCACGGCGTCCGGATCGGCGACGGCAAAACCTACGACGCGCTCACGAGCTGGGACATCAAGTGGACCTACGATCATGACAAAGAGCGGTCATCCTGCACGGCAGACAACTTCATGGTCTACGTCGACATCTCGATCCGCTATCCCGAATGGTCGCGGCAGGACGCCGCCGAGCCCTCGCTCGAAACCTCGTGGAATGTCTATCTGCAGAACCTCAGGTCCCATGAGCAGGGCCATCGGGACATCGCGGTAAAAAAGGCCGACGAGCTCTCCCACGCCGTCGCAGCGCTTCCCCCTGCGGCGACCTGCGACGACCTGGACCGAAGCATCGCCGTTCTCGGCAGGAAACTGATGAAGGAACTGAACGCGGAACAGAAGGCCTACGATACTGTTACCGGCCACGGCGCAACCCAAGGCGCGTCATTATAAAGACAACGGACCGGAATCCCTCGACACCGCCGATCAGAAATGATCGGCTTTTTTTATTTCCCCGAAGTGACGAACGAGGCTGCATCGGCCGATTCCGGAAATGAAAAAAGCAGGCCATGAAAAAGCCTGCTTCATCAGGTGACGCCCTCAACCGGGGACCGGCGAGAGAGTCTACGGCAGATCCGATCCGCCCGGAGGACCGAGCAGCCTGTCCCAGATCAACGTGGTCTCGTCGACCGTTACCTCGATGCCGCCTGCTGCCATGCCCTTCGGCTCAGCAAGCCCCCGTTCGAGCGCAAGATGAGACTCATAGAGGCTGACGCCAACATCCTTGGGTTCCGCTTCTGCGGCGACAGGAACGTCGATCATCCACTCGGGACGGGATTCGAACAGGACGGTTCCGATGTCCTTGTTCGTCTCGTCATATCCATAGGCCAGGCTGAAGATCAGCGAGAACAGGATCGCTGCCAGAACAACAAACAGTTTCTTCATACTTCATCACCTCTTCCCTGTTCCGCCACGATGCCGCAATTCTCCTCCTTTCGGCGTATCACCTCTTTTCCCTGCTCACCGCGGCTTACTTTGAGTATATCACCGCATGACAAGGGCGAAGCCGGTTCCGGAAGAGTGAAGCAGCTTGTTGCACGACCGTCGTGTGCCGGCAGCTGCCGCATATCCGCTGTTCGCAGCGGAATCATACGGTCACTTCCACGCCCGGCTCGCCATGGACACGGTAATGAAGGGGCAGAGGCACTTCGAGCCTGACCACGGCGCCCGACTCGTTCGATAACTTCACCGTGCCGCCGATCTCCCCGGCGCGTTTCTGCATGTTCGCGTGCCCCCTGCCGGACGAAGGCGCGGCGTCGAATCCCATGCCGTCGTCCCGGACGGCGAGAAACAGTCCCTCCCGCTTCACGTCGAGGCTGACCATGACATTCCTGCCCCGCGAGTGCTTCACCACGTTCGTCAGCGCCTCCTTGTAGATGCGCTGGAGGTTGAGCCAGAGAAGGCTTGCGGGCTGTCCCGCCACCTCCCTGATGTCCGCGGTCATCGTGAAACCGAAGCCGTGCGACTCGATCAGGCTGCGGCCGCTCATGCGGAGTTCGGCTGCCAGAGCCGGCCAGGTGATCTCACGGCTGTCCAGGCTCTGCATGAAGCCCTTGATCTCGGAGAGGCCCTCGCGCGAAAGTTCGGAGATCGTGGCGAGCGTCTTTTGGACTTCCTCCGGCGAAGACGACCGCTTGGCCATCTCCGCCAGCAGGCGGATATTGGTCGTGATGCCGCCCAGGCCGTCATGGAGGTCTCGCAGGATCTTTTCACGCTCCAGGATGTGCCGCTTCTCCTCCATGGCGCGGACCATGCGGTTATACAGGAAGTCGCGCCGCATGTAACGCTCGCGGTGATAATGGCTGAACATGCCGATCAGGTTGGCCGAGACAAAGAGGTAGTTGTCGTTCAGAAGCGCGGGGGCCGGCGTGTGCATGATCCCGAATGCGGCAATCTCGTAGAGCAGCACGATGGTCCACGAGGCTGCCGCGGTATACCCGAATCGCAGCTTGCTGAAGGTGAAGATATACATGATCACGAGCAGCAGGCCGGCATTGTGAAAATAGTTGATCAGCGATCCCGCGACGATCATGAGCGCGATGATGCAGGCGCCGCCGAGCACCACCGTGGCGAAGACCACGGGCTGCATGTACCGTTTGAAGGAGGGCGCGTAGGTGAACAGCAGGCAGGCGATGATCGACGGACAGGCGATGCCATAGCGGATGAACCAGGCCGTGCCGCGCGTTTCCGGAAAGATCCAGTCGTCCAGGACGCCGAAGAGGCCGTAGAGCACCGCGCCCAGGAGCAGGCTCAGGCGAAGCGAGTTGAGCGATTTACGATAGTAGTCCTCGCGGAATTCCTCTTCCAACTCACCGGAGAACCTCAGTCGAAGCGCCTCCGTGCTCTTGTCCAGCATGCTCCCCCCAGGAAAACAGCGTTACAACCGTGCTCTACTATGGCAAAAGGCTCTTGTACCGTCAAGGGAAAAGGCATGTAGCGCAGAACATTGCAGATGACCATCGGCGGCGGATGCTGCAGCGCGTATCGCAACGGCCGGGAACCCGATTTCCCCGGGTCATCACCCGGGCGGCAGGGTAACGTAAAAGGTGCTCCCGGCACCCTGGGTGCTCTCTGCCCAGATATTCCCTCCGTGATATTCGACGATCTGGCGCGTGATGGCAAGACCCAGGCCGCTGCCCTCGATGGCCGCCGTCAATTCGTCGTCGGAACGGTGGAACTTCTCGAAGATAAGCCCGATATGGGCAGGGGGAATGCCGATCCCGGTATCGGAGAACCCGGCGACGATCTGCGCCGGGGGCCCCGCTTCCTGACGGAGGGTCACCCGGATCGTGCCGCCCCGGGGAGTGAACTTGACGGCATTGGACAGGATATTGGTCACCACCTGGACGAGCCGGTCGCGGTCGCCCCGGATGCGGGGAAGGGACGGGTGAAGCTCTGCCGTCAGCTGGAGCCCCTTGTTCTCGAAGAGCACCTCCATGCTGGCGAGCACGGACCGTATCACCTCTTCCAGGGACAGATCAGCCATCTGCCATTTCATCGATCCCGCTTCGATCCGCGACAAATCGAGCAGATCCGTGATAAGCCTCGCCAGCCGGTCTGTTTCGTCATTGACGGTGCGCATGAGTTTGACCTTCTGCCCGTCGGACATCCCCTGTTTCATCAGCAGGAGTTCGACGAAGGCCTTGATGGTCGTGAGCGGCGTGCGCAGCTCGTGGGAGACCATAGAGATGATGTTCGACTTCAGGGTATCCATGGACTGCAGCTTCTCATTGGCCTGCTGCAGCTGGACGATCAGCCGCTCGCGCTCCAGTTCCGCGCGCCTGCGTTCGCTGATGTCGTTTACGAGACAAACCGTTGCCACCCGCTCCCCGGCCGGATTGCGCATGATCGACGTGGAAAGACTGACCGTCCGCGGCGAGCCGTCCGGCATGTCGCAGGTCACCTCGAAATCCTGCAGGGGGTCCCTCCCCGCCGCGGCTTCCAGCGACAGGGCGAACGTGAGGCTCGTCGCCATGCCGCCGGCAGGGCTCCTGCCCACGAGTTCCCGCTCCGCCCTGCCCACGAGAGCGCAGGTCGCCCGGTTCACCACCCGGACGATCCCGCCGGTATCGAGCACGATGAGCGCGTCGTTCATCGTGTCGATGATCTCCCGGGCAGCGAAGGCCGGCGTGATATCGACGAGGCGGTATTGCCAGATGGCCCGCGAGATGAGCGCCAGCATGCAGATCATGGGCACGGAGCTCAAGGGGTAATAGGGAACGCCCAGGGCGGGCAGGAAATCGAGGGTGCCCAGGTAGCCGATGCTGAAGGCGATCAGGAAGGCCTTGGCGCGGCCATGACGCGTCGCGTCGGTGCCCGGCTGCCGGTACTCGATCCAGTAGAGCCGCAGGGTCTCGAAGGTCATCGCGAGGAAATAGAGGACAAAGGAGAGCGCGGCGGGCCGGAACTTGAGGTAGATGCCCCAGGAGTAGTGATAGAGTCCGCCGAACAGAACATCGGAGAAGAGCGTCATGCCGAGGAAGAAGCACGACACGGCCCACGCCGCCCGCACGCGGACCTTGCGGAGATCCTCCTTCTGAAGCACAACCACGGTGAAATGGTACAGGGTCGCCGGTATCAGGGTCACGCCGGCATTGGCGAACTTCATGAGGAGAAAGGCGTCGGTTTCCGACCGCATGAGCAGGGCCGCGGAAACGGGGAAGAGCCATGCGCAGACGGCCAGGGTGTAGCTGAGGTAGAACAGGCTGACGCGGGATCCCTTCTCGCGGATCACGACCATGCAGCCCAGGGCGAAAACGAAAAGCGCCGTAACAAGTGGCGGGAGGGCGTGGGGATTGAAAGACAGATGGTCAGGCAGGACCATAGGAGCTCGTTTCGCGGTCTTCGTGCTCGACGTTCTGCACCACGGTACCATGGCGGAAGCAAAATGTAAAGACTCCTCCGTCGGTCCCCGACGGCGCGTCAGGTCCCTTCAGGCCTCCTGCCGGACAGCCCGGTCCGCCGGGCACCGGTGCTATGATGTAGTCAGATCGGCAATTCGGGCTGATCGCCGGAAAGGAGTACACCATGACACTGCGAAAAGTCGGTATTATCGGATCCGGCCGCATCGGCGGTACGGTGGGGATCCTTCTGGCAAAGGCAGGATGCGAGGTTGTCTTCAGCTCGCGCCATCCGGACAACCTCAAGGACCTCGCCAAGGCAGCCGGCCCAAGCGCCTGCGCGGGAACCGTCGATGAGGCGGCGTCGTTCGGGGACGTGATCCTGCTCTCCCTTCCCTTGAAAGCCGTCCCGGAGCTTGACGAAAGCACAAAAACGGCCTTACAGGGCAAGATCGTGATCGATACCTCGAATCCCTACCCGGAGCGGGACGGGATGATCGCCGAGGACGCGCGAAAGGACCCGGGCGGCATGGGCTCGGTCATCGCCAGGCTGCTTCCGGGAGCGCGGGTCGTACGGGCCTTCAACAGCGTCTATTTCGAGGATCTCCGGAGAACGACGAACAGGATGGGCGAAAAGATCGGGATCCCGATCGCCGGCGACGACAGGGAAGCCGTGGACGTCACGATCGAGCTCGTCGAAAAGGCGGGGCTCGATCCGGTCGTCGTCGGGGGGCTCAAAGACTCGAAGCGGTTCGACGTGGGGACCGCGGTCTATGCAACGAGCGCGTCCGCACGGGAGATCAGGGAGAAACTGCGCCTGAAGCCGGAAGGGAAGAAAAAAGCGGCGTAAGGCGGTTCACTCAGGGGCCGAAAAAGGGGCAGGCGAGTTTCGTTACTCCGTCAAAAGCTCGTGCAGCCGGAGCGCCTCCTCCTTGCCCTGCACCGCCGCGTCGATGCTGCGGCCCCAGAGAAAACCGTCCCCTGCCATCCCACGCGTCTG
>JAKAHZ010000050.1 GCA_021814615.1 Nitrospirota bacterium
CTCCAGCCCTGCGGCATCTGCGCCAAGATGATCCTGAACGCGGGCATCGAGAAGCTCGTGTACCAGGACGGATACCCCGATCAGCTGGCCGCGGAGATGATCAAGGAGTCGAAGCTGAGCGTGGTGCAGTATAAAAAAGAGCCTGGGAAGTAAGAAATAAAGGAGCCAGGAGCCAGGAGCCGGGAGTGGAGACACTCCGCGCTCCGAACTCAAAACATGCGCTGCCCCTACTGTGCCAGCATCGACAATAAGGTCGTGGACTCCCGGATGGGAAAGGAAGGCGAGACCATCCGCAGGAGGCGCGAGTGCCTCAAGTGCGAGGGCCGGTTCACGACATACGAGCGCGTCGAGGAGATCCTGCCGTCGGTGATCAAGAAGGACGGCAGGCGCGAGCCCTACGACCGCATGAAGATCCTGTCGGGCCTCAAGAAGGCCTGCGAGAAGCGGCCCATCAGCGTCGAGGTCCTTGACAAGACGGTCGACGACATCGAGAAAGCGCTTCAGGAGAAGGGCTTCAAGGAGATCCCGAGCAAGGCGATTGGCGAGGAGCTCATGAACCGGCTGCATACGCTCGACGAGGTCGCCTATGTGCGCTTCGCCTCGGTCTACCGTTCCTTCAAGGACATCAACGAATTCATGAGCGAGCTCAAGGACATCCTGAACGAGAAGGAGACGAATACTCCTCCCAAGCCGGGTGCCAGGAGCAAGTAGGGGCAATTCACGAATTGCCCACTGGTGATTCCCGAATTGCCCGAGGCGATTCCCGCGTCCCTCCCGTCGCCATGCCACCTGCAATCGCCGACATCGCCGTCCCCGTCAACCTCTTCCGCACCTTTCATTATCGCATCCCCGCGCATCTCGATACGCACCTCGTTCCCGGCTCCCGTGTGCTCGTTCCTTTCGGCAGCAGGCGCGTGACCGGCACGGTCGTGGGCTTCCCTGGGGCCGCAGAACGCGATCTGAAGGAAATCATCGACCTTGCCGGCGAAGCTGTTTCCCCCGATCTCCTGCGCTTGGCCGTCTGGATGGCGGAGTATTATCTTCATCCGCTGGGGCTTTCGATCGAGACCCTGCTGCCCAAGGGCGTGGAGGAGGTCCCGCGGCGCAGGCGGAAGCTTTTACGCCTGCTCGACGGGGATCATGACTTGAGCCGCTTGCGCGGACCCAAGCAGGAAGCACTGCTGCATCTGCTCCTGGACCGGCAGGTCGTTCCCTATGACGACCTGGGAGATTTCGCCTCGTCCACGATCAAGGCAGTGGTGGGCGCCGGATTCGCCGTGTCCGTGGAAGAGGAAATCGTGGAACAGCCGATCGGGATTTCACCCGCCTCCGACGCGCCGCCCAGCCTCATGCCCGAACAGGCTCGCGCCGTGCAGGCGATCACCGAGTCGATCGCGGGAGGCCGGTTTGAGACCTTCCTGCTCCATGGCGTCACGGGGAGCGGCAAGACCGAAGTGTATCTTCATGCCATTGCGTCGCTCGCCGGAAGGGGCGCGATTGTGCTGGTGCCGGAAATCGCGCTCACGCCGCAGCTTGTGGACCGCTTCCGCAAGCGCTTCGGCGACCGCATCGCCGTGCTGCACAGCGGGCTCACGGACCGCGAACGCGCGGACGAATACCGCCGCATCCGGGACGGCCGGGTGCAGGTGGCCATCGGGGCCCGGTCCGCGGTGTTCGCGCCCTTTCCCAGCCTGGGGCTCGTAATCGTGGACGAGGAGCACGAGAACTCCTACAAGCAGGACGAGGGGCTGCATTACCACGCCCGGGATGTGGCGGTGATGCGCGCCAAGTTCAGCGCCGCTGTCTGCGTGCTCGGCTCCGCCACGCCGTCCCTCGAGAGCTTCTTTAATGCCCGCGCCGGGAAATACCGCATCCTTTCCATCGCGAACCGCGTGGACCACCGGCCGCTTCCCGAGGTGAAGGTCGTCGACCGGAGAGCGGAGCAGAGCAAGGCCGACTGCTCCTCCCTGCTCGTTGGCGCGATGCAGGAGCGGGTGGCTCGGCGCGAACAGGCGCTGCTGCTTTTGAACCGGCGGGGATTCTCAACGGTCCTGATCTGCGGCGACTGCGGCAAGGTGCTGCAATGCCCCGGGTGCAGCGTGTCGCTCACCTTTCACAAGCGCGAAGGCCTGCTCAAGTGCCACTACTGCGACTTTCACATGCCGCCGCCGGAGAAGTGCCCGGCCTGCGGCGGTCTCTCGCTCAAACCGCTCGGCTCCGGCACGCAGCGGATCGAAGAAGAGGTTGCGGCTTGCGCACCTTCGGCCCGGATCAGCCGCATGGACAGCGACAGCGTGCGCGGCAGGAAGGCCTACGAAGAGCTCCTGGGCAGGGTGGACCGCGGCGAGACGGACATCCTGCTCGGCACGCAGATGATCGCAAAGGGCCATGATTTCCCGTCGGTCACCCTCGTGGGCGTCGTGGACGCCGATGTGGGGTTAAACCTGCCGGACTTCCGGTCGGCAGAGAAGACCTTCCAGCTCATCACCCAGGCAGCGGGCAGGGCTGGCAGGGGCGATGCCGCCGGGGAGGTGATCATCCAGACGAGCAATCCCGGCCATTATGCGCTGGTGCACAGCAGGACCCATGATTATGCGGGTTTCTACGATGAGGAGATCGAGTATCGCATGGAACTGGGGTACCCGCCGGTCCGGCGCATGATCAAGATCGAGGTGAAGAGCGGCCAGGAGCGGCTGGCCAGGGAGTCCGCATCCCGCGCCGCCGATCGCATCCGCCGCCTGCTCAAAGGCAAAGAAACGACGCTCCTCGGACCCGCGCCCTCTCCCATCGCGAAGGTGCGCGGCAAGTACCGGTACCAGCTTTTGCTGCTCTCCCCCAAGCGAGAGGTCCTCAGGATGCTGGCCGTTGAAGCGCGATCTGTCGTCGAGCAGGCGTACGGCCGCAAAGTCCAGGTGTCCGTGGATGTGGACCCCGTGAACCTCATGTGATCGAGAAAGTGATCTTTCTTCGTAGCTGACTGAGGAGCGAAAGAATCAGCCTTTCTGTTTCTGTGTGCCTGTTCCTCGTGCCGCACAGAATCTTCGGACAATTCCTTCATCCCGAGGTACAATCAAACTATTCTGCGAGGTGCTTCCGAAGGAGGATCAATCAGATGACCTGCCGTACTACTTCCCTGATCGTCGCGCTTGCCTTTCTGCTCGTTCTGCCTGCTGTTGTGTATGCCGTTCCCGAAGGGATCCAGCTCACCTGGCCCGCAGGGGCGCAGGGCACCGTGGTTTTCGACGGCACGGTGCATGCCAAAAAGGGGCTTACCTGCGACGCCTGCCATATCAACAATTTCCAGACCAAGAAGGGCGCGGATACGCTGAACATGGCCACGCTCAATCGCGAGGCCTTCTGCGGGGTCTGCCATAACGGGAAAAAAGCCTTCAGCACCAAGGACTCGGTTTCCTGCAAGCGCTGTCACAAGGGATCGAAATAACGGAAGGGCGGCCGAAGCCGCCCTTTTTTGTTTGTCTCTGCAGCTTGCGTCGGAGCTAAGCTGCTTTTGCTGTTGCCAGCCGCGAAGTCAGTCTGATCTCCGGTCCGCCCGCAAGTGCCACGGAAACAGGGCAGTTCTTCTTGGCGATCTCCGCCTTTTCCGCAAAGGTCGCTTCGCCGATCCCCGGCACCCTGCCTTCGGTCTCCAGATCGATCGCCGTTATCTTGAATCCTTCCCCGACTTTTTCAACCGAAACGCGGGCGGTCGTTCTGATCGATTCAGGCTTGAAACCGGCTCCTTCAAGAGCCAGCGCCAGAGCCATGGAGAAGCAGCCGGCATGAGCAGCGCCGATCAGCTCCTCGGGATTGGTTCCTTTTCCGGACTCAAAGCGCGATGAGAAACTGTACTCGCCCGTAAAGACCTTCTTTCCGACCGTCATCGATCCTTTGCCCTTCAGACCGCCTTTCCACTCGGCAGTTGATATCCGTACCATGATGCACCTCCTTAGTTACTCCCTTCATAACTGTAGCACCGGGGCGGCCTTTTCCGCGAGGCAACGAAAGTAGCAAAAGGAAGGATGGACAGGCGTGCTTGCCTCCACCTTGCCGTTCGTGTATCATGGCTTCCATGGTTGAGAAGAAGGAAGACACCACGGTCGCCACGAACCGGAAGGCGCACCATGATTATTTCATCGAAGAGACGATCGAGGCAGGCCTCTCGCTCCAGGGCACGGAGGTGAAATCGCTCCGGCTGGGCCTCGCGAACCTCGCGGACAGCTATGTCCTGGTGCGGAACGAAGAGGCGTTCCTGTTCAACGCGAACATCAGCCCCTATCCCCACGGCAATATCATGAACCACGAGCCGCTCCGGACGCGGAAACTTTTGCTGCACAAGGAAGAGATCCGGAAGATCCTGAGCAAGATGACCCAGAAAGGCTATGCGCTCATTCCGCTCAAGATCTATTTCGTCCGCGGCAAGGCCAAGACCCTGATCGGCCTTGCCAAGGGCAAGAAGGCGCACGACAAGCGGGACACGATCAAGGAGAAGGAGTCCCGCCGCGAACTGGAACGGGTGGTCAAGGAACGGAACCGCTGATCCCCGGCTCCTTGTACAGGGTGAAGAAACACCGTCCGGAGGCACATGGAACTGCTTTTAACGCTTGCGCTCTTTGCCGCCCTTATCTGGGGCATCATGCTCGCCACGCTGCTCAGCCGTCTCTCCAATGTGCGGCTGCGTCGTGCATCGACGGAGCTGAAACCGGCGACAGAACTCCCTTCCCATCTCCTGCCGCTCTTTTCCGCGTACGGCCAGAAGCTGGGCCAGCTGGGCTTCGAACCGTCGCACTGCCAACGGGGCGAGGATGTGTTTGCCAACGATGTCTTCGGCCGCTGGTCCTGCGTATTCCTGAACCGGCAGCTTCAGACCTATGCGGTCGTCTATCCCGCCCAGACGCCGGATATCGGCAATCCCGCGGCCGTCGATTTTCTGACGGTCTTCTCCGACGGCCGCCGGCTCCAGACCATGAACGGTCTGGCGCATACCATCCTGGACAGCGTTCCCGACACGACGATCAACGATCCCTGCGCTGATACGCTGGAACAGCTCTGGCAATCGCACCAGAAGGCTCTGGCATCGCAGGCTTCGGGCCGCACTCCCATCATCGTAACGCCCGAAGATTTCGTACGGCGGGAGAGCGACGCCAAGACCGGATATGTGGACCGGATCCTGCGAAAGGGGATGCTCGTTCCTGAGGGAGCGAACCTCTTCCGCATGCGGCCCCTGCCCATGTTCCGGCTGGCGTTCAAGGCCCTGGGCGGCTTGGGCAAGGCGAACAAGCTTGCCATGAAGCGCGTTGCTCTTGCCCGGAAAACGACGCCGGTCGAGCTGCCACCGGCCGTGGAGATCGAAGGCTACAAGCGCGCAGCGCAGTACGAACGCTCCCGGGGCAGGCGCTGGCAGGGCGAGCTCCTGCTTTTTCTCGGCAGCCTGGTCTTTTTTGTGCTCTCCTTCGGCATCGTGCTTACGCCTGAATATCTCCTGATCCTGCTCATGGCCATATCGCTCCATGAAGTGGGGCACCTGTTCGGCATGCTGCTCTTCCGGTACGAGGACGTGCGGCTGCTGTTCATTCCCTTTTTCGGCGCCGCATCGATCGGCACGCCGATGCACGTGCGGCCTTTCCAGAAGGTGATCGTGTCCCTTCTCGGCCCGCTCCCGGGCCTCCTGATCGGCGTCGTGATCCTGGGAATGCCCGGCGCCTTCCGGTTCGAACCGGTGAGGGATCTTGCCTTGGGCCTCATCGGGCTGAACTATCTGAACCTTCTCCCTTTCATGCCCTTTGATGGCGGCCATGTGTTCCAGAACACGCTCTTCCTGCGCTATCCTCTTTTCCAGGCCATCGCCTGGATCGGGAGCGGCGTCATCGTGGGGATCCTGGCGCTGTTCGGCGGCGAACCCTTCTTCATCGGCATTGCCGCATTCCTGCTCTTCGGCGCCCTGCCGCAATACCGCACGAGCAAGGCAGCGCATCTGCTCCACCGCCGCCTGGAGGGGCGCGATGTTTCGTCGCTCTCCGAAGACGAGGTGCTGGGAGAGATCTACCAGGTCCTGCGGAACCCGCCTTATGACGGGCTCACCTTCGCGAAAAAGTACCAGATCGCCAAAACCCTGAAGAACAGCGCCGGGGGCGGCCTTCCCTCCTTTCGCGCCGTTGCCGTGGCCCTCGGCCTCTATGCCCTGATCTTCATCGTGCCCTTCGTCGTGCTCGGCCTGCACTATACCCGCGCGTTCCTTCCCTGAACTCCTCCACGGAAATCCGTACGGCACAGGACCGCGTGTTATACTTGAAATACAGCAAGGGACGATGATCGTCCCTTTTTTCATTGCAGCGTTCGGGTCAATGAAGGAGGGAATTCCATGAAACGAATTATCCTGTTGGCCATTGCTTTGGGAGGTGCATTCATGCTGACCACAGCCGCGATCGCCGCTCCGAAGATCGAGGGCAGGCCCGTGGAATACACGGCGGGAGGGGTGACGCTCAAGGGCTATCTTGCCTGGGACGATTCCATGGCCGGCAAACGGCCGGGAGTTCTCGTGGTGCACGAATGGTGGGGCCAGAACGATTACGTGCGCAAGCGCGCGCGGATGCTGGCGGAACTGGGATATACGGCCCTGGCCCTGGACATGTACGGCGCGGGCAGGCTCGCCGATCATCCCGACGATGCCAAGAAATTTTCCTCCGAAGTGATGAAGAACTTTCCCGTAGCCAAAGAACGGTTCCTGGCGGCAATTGATTTCCTGAAGAAACAACCCTCCGTCGATCCGACGAGGATCGCGGCCATCGGCTACTGTTTCGGCGGCGGTGTGGTATTGAACATGGCGCGCCAGGGGATCGACATCAAAGGCGTGGCCAGCTTCCACGGCAGCCTGGCAGCGGTGAAACCCGACACGCCGGAGAAGATCAGGGCTGCGGTGCGCGTGTACAACGGCGCTGACGACAAGTACATCACGCCGGAGGCGATAGAGTCTCTAAAGAAGGAGATGGCGGATCAGAAGGCTGATTTCAAGTTTGTGAACTATCCGGGCGCGGTCCACGGGTTCACGAACCCTGATGCGACCGAACTGGGCAAGAAGTTTGGCATGGCGAATTATGCTTACAATGAGGCGGCGGACAAAGCATCGTGGGAGGATATGAAGTCGTTCCTCGCCGGAATCTTTAAAAAGTGACAGCCAAAGGAAAGAATACAATACAACCTTTTACCGCAGAGGACGCAGAGAGAGAGGAAGATAAACGCATTACCCGAGGGAAAGGAGACTAACCATGAAAAGAGCGTTCCTTATTTCAGTTTTGGCGGTCCTGTTCGCCGCGACGATGGCAAGCGCCGAGGAGTTCACGCTCAAGAGCGATCAGATCGGCGGGCAGCTCACCATCGACCAGGTGGCGAATGTGTTCGGCTGCACGGGCAAGAACATTTCGCCCGAGCTCAAGTGGACAGGCGCGCCCAAGACAGCAAAGAGCTTTGCGCTCACGGTCTACGACCCAGATGCGCCGACAGGCAGCGGCTGGTGGCACTGGGTGATATTCGACATTCCCGCTACGGCCACGGAACTGAAGACCGACGCAGGCGATCCGCTGAAGAAGATCGCGCCCACGGGCAGCATCCAGAGCATGACGGATTACGGCAAGACGGGATTCGGAGGCGCCTGCCCGCCGGTGGGAGACAAGCCGCACCGGTATGTGTTCACGCTCTATGCGCTCGACGTGCCGAAGCTCGGGGCAGATGAGAAGGCGGGAGCCCCGCTGGTGGGCTTCATGCTGAATTCGCATGCCATCGCAAAGGCATCGATCATCTCGTATTACGGGCGGTGAGGTGGCCCGCAGCCGTTCCTGCACAGGGATATATAATGTAAGAAGAAGCATTGCAGGAACGGAGGTGGATCATGGTAACACTCGCGTTGTACGTGCGGCTGGAGGCAAAGCCGGGCAAAGAGAAGGAAGTCGAGCAATTCCTGAAGGGCGGCCTCCCGATCGTGCAGGAAGAGCCAGATACCATCGCGTGGTTCGCGATCAGGATGGGTCCGTCGACCTTCGGCATCTTCGACGTTTTCCCGCATGAGAAGGGGCGAGAAGCTCATCTGGCGGGAAGGGTCGCTGCAGCCTTAATGGCAAAGGCGCCGGAACTTCTGGCAACGCCGCCGAAGATCGAGAAGCTGGATGTGCTGGCCGTCAAACTGCCTGAGGGTGAAGCGATAAAGGGCAGAAGGGCGGCGTAAAACAGGTCGGGAAGAACTGCAGAAGAGATAGAGGGCGCAGGGATGCTTTTCCTGCGCCTTTTTTGTCGGGCAAGGGCTTGCCGAATTCTGGGATTGCACTAGGCCATTTTCTCCCTCGGTGATATAGTACGGGTGCTGAGGTGCCGGCTGCAGCAGGAGGACACTTCCCAGGCACTGCATCGAGCAAAGTGGGCGTCATGTCTGCCAACGAAACTTGTTTCATCTTCCCCTGCGAATTTCCCCTGAAGGTCATGGGGAAGAATACGGATGCCTTCGAGTCTGCAGTACAGGCGATCGTTCGGAAACACGTGATCGCCGGAGAGATCGTCTTTGCCCGCCAGCCGAGCAGCGGCGGTAAATACCTTTCCATCACGGCAACATTCACCGCCACGAGCCGGGAGCAGCTGGATGCGCTCTACCGGGAGCTGAACGCACATGAGCTTGTGGTGATGACGCTGTAGGTCGTTCGCGCAGCGAAGAATGAAGACTAGCATGAAATCTATTTAGCCACAGAGGTCACAGAGGACTCAGAGGGGAACTAAAGACTTCCTCTGTGCTCTCTGTGCGCTCTGTGGCGGATCTTGACGTATTACGATTTCATCAAGGATCCGGCTGCCCTATAAAAAAACGGGATTCGCTTCGTTTAGACTGACGAATACTCATGGCATGTGACATTCTTAAAACCTGTCGTACAACGGAGCATCACACTGTGTCTCTAACGGCTGCCTCCAAAATAGCGCCTTCCGCTGAAACGATCCAGAAACGTCTCCGCTCCTTTGCTTCCCGGGAGAAGGCAAAACTTCTTCAGGGATTCTTCAAGACCGGGCCGGGTGAGTACGGCGAGGGGGACAAGTTCCTCGGCGTCATGGTGCCGCAGACGCGACTGGTCGTGAAGGAGTTCCGCGATGCGCCGCTTCCCGAGGTTGCGAAGCTCCTGCGGTCAACGTGGCACGAGGACCGGGTTCTTGCGCTGCTGATCCTGGTGAGCCAGTTCGAACGCGGCGACGAGAAGGTGCGGAAAACGATCTTCGCGCTCTACCTGAAGCATACGAAATACATCAACAACTGGGATCTCGTTGACCTTTCAGCGCCCAGGATCGTCGGGCCCTTCATGGACGGCGGGTCGCGCGCTCTGCTCTACCGGCTTGTGCGGTCGAAGAACCTCTGGGAGCGGCGCATTGCGATCCTGGCGACGTCCTTCTTCATCCGAAAAGGCGAGTTCGCCGATACTCTGGCTTTGTCGGAAATGCTGCTGAACGACAACGAGGACCTGATGCACAAGGCTGTGGGCTGGATGCTGCGCGAGGTGGGGAAGAAGGAAGTGGCCGTGCTCGAAGCGTTCCTCGGGAAACACAAACTTCGCATGCCGCGTACGGCCCTGCGCTATGCTATCGAGCGGTTTCCCGAAGCGAAGCGGAAGAGCTATTTGAAAAAGGAGTAGAAGAGGCAGTCGCGTGGGACACGGATGAACACGGACGGGAGCTGAAAGAAGAACGATTCCTTTCCTATTCAATCTCCGCTAACAGGATAGTTGTTGCAAAAGGCTGTCCTGTTCGCCATAATGGTTCGGGGCGCTCAATTCTGCTCGCATGGGGAGAAGATAACGGTCCCCGTTCGCGCCGCACTAACCGGAACAACACCATGCCTTCTCGAAAATCAGTAAAGAAAAACTCGAAGCGCACCGACCGGCCCGTCCTGCTGGTTGCCGACAAGGATGGCAACATCTACGACGACCCGAGGTACGGCGCAGGCGGCATGGCCGGCGGCGATTTTCTGCCGCTCAAGGCATCGGATCTCATCCCGCTTCCCGAGGGCAGCAGGTTCTACTATATTTCGAAAGGCCTGCCTGTCGGCTTCGCGAAGGACGGCAGCGCCACGGTCATCGACGACGTTTATCCCGTGGCCGCCTTCCTGCCTCCGGGGTACACGCGCACCCATTTCCCCGCGTACGAAGAGGTCGAACCGAAGCCCATCCTGCCGCTCTGGTCCTATACTGCAGCTGCCTGGTACAAGGGGGAGTTCCATGCCGCAGCGGTTCGGGTCGCCTGGATGAAGAAGGCGGACCCCAAGCTCCATGACGATGCGGTGATCGGCCCGCTCGTCGAGGAGAAGCTCAAACAGTTCCCCAAGAACCGGCTGCTCAAGCATCTCTCGAAATGCGCCATGTTCTACCACTGCTTTGCGGCGAAGAACATCTTCGTGGGCAGGTGGGAGGCGCCGCTGCCGAGCTCTCCGGTCTGCAATGCGCGCTGCATCGGCTGCCTCTCGCTCCAGGAGGGTGAGTGCTGCGCATCCCAGGACCGCATCACCTTCGTCCCGACGCCGGAGGAGATCGCCGAGGCTGCGGTGCCCCATCTTCAGCGGGCCGAGGACCCCATCGTGAGCTTCGGCCAGGGGTGCGAAGGCGAGCCGCTGATGCAGGCGAAGACGCTCGCCCAGGCGGTGAAGCTCATGCGCGCGGCCACGTCCCGCGGCGTGATCAATCTGAACACGAACGGCTTCTCGCCGGACCGCATCCGCACCCTGCGCGACGCGGGGCTGGACTCGATCCGGATCAGCATCAACTCCTGCGACCGGGAACAATACAACCAGTACTACCGGCCGCGGGGTTATTCATTCGACGATGTGATGGATTCGATCGCCACGGCGAAGAAGGTCGGCCTCTTCACGAGCATCAACTACATCGTCTTCCCGGGCTACACGGACCGCGAGGCTGAAGTGGAGAAGCTGAAGAAGCTCGTGAGCAGGACGAAGATCGACCTGATCCAGATGCGGAATTTCTCGATCGACCCGATGCTCTATATGGGCTCGGTAACGCGGCCCGAAGGCAAGGCGATCGGCGTGCGCAAGCTGATCCGGGAGCTGAAGAAGGAATTTCCGAAGCTCAAGATCGGATACTTCAACCTGCCGAAGAAGGATATGAAGAGGTAGCAGGGAGCGAAACCAGGAATCTTTCACCGCGAAGGCGCGAAGGACGCGAAGAATATAAAGTGATGATTTTTTTCACCACGAAGGACACGAAGAACACGAAGAAGAACTAAGAGCGAAGCCAAGTATCTTTCACCGCGAAGACGCGAAGGACGCGAAGAAAATCGGGGAACTGAAACAAAGAAGCTTTTACCACGAAGGTCACGAAGAACACGAAGAAGAACTAAGAGCGAAGCAAGAATCTTTCACCGCGAAGACGCGAAGGACGCAAAGAATATAAAGTGATGATTTTTTTCACCACGAAGGACACGAAGAACACGAAGAAGAACTAAGAGCGAAGCCAGGAATCTTTCACCGCGAAGGCGCGAAGGACGCGAAGAAATACTGAAACGGGAACAAAGAAACTTTCACCACGAAGGTCACGAAGAACACGAAGAAGAACTAAGACCGAAGCCAAGATCTTTTCACCGCGAAGACGCGAAGGACGCGAAGAAAATCGGGGAACTGAAACAAAGAAGCTTTTACCACGAAGGTCACGAAGAACACGAAGAAAAACTAAGTACGAAGCAAAGGAATCTTTTCACCGCGAAGACGCGAAGAAACGCGAAGAAAGCCTTTCGCAAAAAAGTATCATTCTTCTCTTCGTGCACTTCGTGTTCTTCGTGGTTCAAGGATGTTTGTTTATGCGGATAACAAGGTTTTTCGTCCTTATCTTGGTTCTGTTGCTCGCTGTCTCCTGCGCGCGTCCGCCGGTGACCAAGCCGGAGCTTGCCCTGGAGCAGGTGGGCTGGTGGCGGCTGGGGCTCAAGGCCGATGACCTGGATTTCAAGGGCCTGGGCGACGCAGCGCGCCAGAGCCTGGAATATTTCCGCAAGCTGTCGCCCGATGCGCAACTTACCTACGGCCCCGCGCGCATTTCCGCAGCCGACGCCGCGGCAACGCTCCAGTCGTTCCTCGTGATCGCCGAGAACACCGCGCTTTCCCCGGAGCAGAAGATCGAGCAGATCAAGTCAGGCTTCGATCTTTACCGCTCGGTGGGATCGAACTTCTGGAACAAGGTGCTCTTCACCGGCTACTACGAGCCGGTCATCTCCTGCCGCAAGACCGCTGACAATACCTATCAGTATCCTCTGTACAAGCGGCCCGACGACATCATCGAGGTGGACCTGGCGCAGTTCAACGACAGCCTCGGCAAGGAAAAGCTCTACGGCAGGCTCACGGGCAAGAAGGTCGTACCCTATTACACCCGGCAGGAGATCGAAGAGAAGAAAGCGCTTTCCGGCAAGGGGCTGGAGATCCTGTGGTGCGCCGACCCGCTCGAGATCTACCAGGTGCAGGTGCAGGGCTCGGGCAGGGCGGACCTGGGGAACGGCGAGTTGATCGGCATTCTCTACGACGGCCAGAACGGCAGGCCCTACAAGAGCCTGGGCAGATACCTGATCGATATCGGCGCGATCCCGAAGGAAAACATGTCCATGCCCGCGATCCGCGAGTATCTGCGCAGCCATCCCGACCAGCTCATGCAGACCCTTCGGCAGAATCCGAGCTTTGTCTTCTTCCGCATCGACAAGGGGCCGGCTGTGGGCAGCATCAACGCGCCGCTCACTGCAGGCCGGTCCATCGCAACGGACAGCAGGCTCTTCCCCAAGGGCGCGTTGGCCCTGATCAAGACCGAGAAACCGGTGCTTGCCGACGACGGCACGGTGAAGGAATGGGTGCCCTTCACGCGCTTTGTGATGAACCAGGACACGGGCGGCGCGATCCGCGGGCCGGGACGGGTGGACCTGTTCTGGGGCCAGGGCAGGGAAGCGGAGCTGTCGGCCGGATACATGCAGCAGGAGGGGAAGCTCTATTTCCTGCTGAAGAAGAAATAGGGATCCTTGGGACACGGATGAACGCGGATAAAGAGCATCTGCCGCGAAGACACCAAGACCCGAAGAAATGCTTTAGGACACGGATGAACACGGATTAACGCGGATAAAAAGAACTTATGCCACGAAGACACCAAGACTCGAAGAAATACTCTTGGGACACGGATGAACACTGGTCAATAATGCATAAAAATTAGAACAGGATGCGAATACCGATCGTCATCCCCGAGCGATTCTATCGGGGATCCAGGGGTTTGGAATTTCCTTCGTTGTGCCTTGGCACCTTTGCCAGAACCCGATTCTGGTTCTGATCTTTTCCTCTCTCGTCCGCCTCTTCACCCTCCGATAATGCTCCGGTACAGTTTCTTCGTCTTCTCCTCCGGTTCCGTATCCAGATCATTCCGGAGCGCCAGCTCGCAGCGTTCGTAGAGCCTCACCGCTTCGCTCCGCCGCCCTTCTCCTGCATGAAGCGCCATGAGCCACCGGCAGGCCTGCTCGTTCCCCGGATCGTGGCTGAACATTCGTTCATACAACGACGCCGTCCGCATCCGGTCGCCCAGGGATTCGGCAACAGCAGCCGCTTCGGCAAGCGCGTTGCTGTGCAGCCTGCGGAACCGTTCGCGCAGGGAGATCGTCCAGTCGTCATAGCGGTCCGACGGAAGGAACTCCCCTTTATAGAGGGAAAGCGCCCGGTCGTAGCACTGCAGGGTCTTGCGCGGCTCGTTCCGGGACCGGCATTCCTGCGCTTCCTTCAACAAGCCCTGGAATTCCGCCACGTCGGTTCGCACCAACGCGGCATCGAGAGACAGGAGGCTGCCGTCGGCCGTGATGGCTGAACCCAGGTTGCCCTTGGTTTCGCCGTCCAGGATCTGCCGGGTCCGGTGCAGGAGACTGGTGATGAGCGCGGCCTGTTTCGCCGGTTCGGCGTCGGGCCAGAGAACGTCGGCAGCCGTTTCCCTGCTCAACGCTCCCCCATGCTGGGCGGCAAGCAGCTTGATCAGCGTCCGCGTCTGCTTTCCCTTCCATTTCGCTTCGGCGATCGTCAGTCCGTCCCGGTCCACCGAAAATCCGCCCAGACAATTGATCGAAACGGCGCGGCCCTGCCCTGCTCCCGGCAGGCGGCCGAGCAGGTCGGTGCAGTAATCCGGCTCGATCCTTTCCTGACGCGCGAAGAGCAGGAGATCCCGCAGCTCCTGCTGCGTGAACGCCGCATAATACGAGAATCCGCGTTCCCTGCCGATCGACAGCCCCGCGCGCAACTGCTCCCGGGCGTATGACGGACGATTTCCCCTTCGGAAGAAACGCGCGAGCATCAGACGCGCATTCGCCACCTGCTGGGATGCTCCGCAGGCTTCGAGCAGGTTCGCGGCCTGCAGCAACTCCTGCCGCGCCTTCTGCGCGTTGCCGAGCTCCAGGTGCACGGCGCCGCTTGCGATGAGGTAGATCCCCTGGAACAGCCTGCTGCCCGAGCGGCTGCCTTGTGCCAATGCGCTGTCCGAGGCTTTTCTCGCCGCCGGGAGCCGGCCTGCGAAGAGATGGACCAGGGACAGGAGATGGGAGGCCGAGAGACTGAAGAAGCCCTTGTGCGATTCTTCACCCTGGCGCCTGCATTCATCCAGCAGATGCTCCGCCTCCTTCAAGTCGCCTCGGGCCATCTTGAGCCAGCCGGCGATTTCGAGCAGCAGGAGATTGATGGTCTCGAGCTGGAAATCGCGGGCCAGCCTGCTGCATGCTTCGAGCGCATGGTCCGCTTCATCGAACTTCCCATCGAAGAGCTCGGTCATGGCCTTGACCAGGAACAACGCAGCCTGGCCGCCGGTCTCTTCGGGCATCATGTTCTGCGCATCGAATCCGCGCGACACGGCGTCGCGCGCCGCCCGGAAGTCTCCATGATACAGGCAGCAGGGAGCAAGGTAGATCGCGCAGGTGACCTGGGAAAAGGGGTCAGCTGTTTTCCGGAAGAGGTCCCTCGCCAGGGTCAGGGCCGCGCTGCCTTTCCGAAGGTCGCCGGTGAAGAACGCCGCTGTGCCGAGCGCCAGAAGCAGCCGGCCGCGTACTGCCGGAGTCACGCGTGAGCTTCTCTTGAGGAGGCGGTCCGCTTCGGCGCTCGCCTGAGCCATGCGGCGGAAATCGCCGCCGCTGTGAAAGCAGGCTTCGATCAGGCCGCCGAGGGCCAGCATCCGGCCTTCCCGCAGGTTGCCGGAGCGAAATCCCGCAAGCGCCCGCTCGTACAGATCCAGCGCACTGCCGGGATCCGTGAAGCGGCAGGAGACGGCGCGGAAGAAGAGGAACCACGGCCGGTGGCTGAGCGATTGCGGCAGGAGATCGATAAGGCGAAGCAACGTCGACACCCGGCCCTGGGCGAGGAGGTCCCTGCCGGTCTTCTCGAGCAGGCCTGCCGCGCGGGCGTGCTCGCCGGCGTCGATGAAGAGGTTCGCCGCCTCAACGGGATTCCCGGTCCTGAGCAGGTGCTCGGCCGCCTCGTGGCGGAGCCGCCGGACGCGGGCCGGAGGGAAACGGAACGTCAGCTGTTTCTGCAGGAACTGGCGGAACAGCGCATGGTACCGCACGATCGGATCATCGCTTCCGTCGACGGACACGAAGAGGTTGCGGCGCTGCAGTTCCCGGAGGTGAGAGCTCACGGAGGGCGAGCCCGCCGCAGATGACGCAGGCAATCCCGACAGCCGGGCCATGAGCTGCAGCGAGAGCGCGCCGGCAACGGAGGTCGCGGCCAGGAAGTCCTGCATCCCCGGGGGAAGATGGGAAAAGACCTCCTGCGCCAGATAATCGAAGACCTGTTCCCGGTATTCGGGGCCGGGGTTGCCGTGCGGATCGGGCATGCGGTCCCGCTCCGGCGCGGACGCGAGAAAACCGTGCATCAGGACGAGCCCCACCGGCCATCCTTCCGTCAGGCGATTGATGGATTCCGCCTCGGAGGCGGTGATCGATGCGCCGAAGACCTGGGTGAAGAGGTCCGCGGTCTCCCGGTCCGTGAAGCGCAGGTCTTTTCCCGAGAGCTCCGCGGCCAGCTGGCGCGACAGGAGCCGCGCGATGTTCAGGTCGGGACGGGTGCGTGAGAGCAGGAGGAAACGCGTGGACGGAGGCGTCGCCTCGAGGAGCAGCATGATCGCCGTTCGCAGGGCCGGAGAAGGGCCGACAGCGTGATAATCGTCGAGCACGACGAGGCACGGGCCGAGCCGGTCGAAGATGCTGAAGAGCCAGCCGGCGATCAGGTGCTGATCGCCCGCGGGCGCGTACCGGTTCCGCGGAAAGGGCGGCAGCGCATCCTTCACTCCCGGCCGGGCTGCGGCAACGGCTTCGGCGAGCGCGGGAAGGAAGGCGGCGGGATCGTCGTCGCCTGCGTCCAGGTTGTACCAGACCGGCGGCGTGCGCAGGCTCCTGCCGTACTCGGCGGCGAGCGTGCTCTTGCCCTGGCCTGCCTGGCCATGGATGATCACGAGCTTCCGATGATTCCACGCGGCGAGCCGCGACAGGAGACGGTCCCGTTCGAGCGTATGGGCAGGCGATGGAGGAAGATATTTGGCCCGGAACAACGCAAGCCTCCGTGGTCAAAAGAAGGTACAGGCAGGCGCGATTATAGGATGGGTGGGAAGAATTTGCAATGATCCGTTCTGTGTTTTTCTGCAACCGGTTTTTACGGCAAGTCGGGTGAAGAGTAACTGCAAGGCGTTCAAAAAAGCCAATTATCTCACGAAGCCACGAAGCCCACAGAGAAAGGCTTCTTAAACTGATATTAATCCGCTGTTATCCGCGTTCGTCCGCGCAAATCAGCGTCCATTACGTCACTGAATGTTATCTTTGCTCTCCGCATTATCCGTATCCATCCGTGTCCTAAATTGCTCTTCAAGTCTTAGCCTTCCTCCGACATTATCCGCGTCCCATTGGTATTTCTTCGAGTCTTGGCGTCTTCGTGGCAAAGGCTCTTTTTATCCGCGTTGATCCGCGTAAATCCGCGTCCAGTCATTGGTTTTAGAATTTGATCTGTGGGTATCCGTGTTCATCCGTGTCCCAAGAATATTTCTTCGTGTTTTTGCGCCGTCATTCTCCCTTCCTTGACATATTCCGTCAGCGTTCCTACAATTAAGACAAATCATTGCATCTCGGAGGATTCTTTGGATATCAAAGCTCTCGAAGTCCCGCTCCCGGAACTCAGGCACGCCTGCGATCCCGCAGAGTTTCCCTTCGCCACGACAGCGGATCTCGCATCAGCGGAACAGGTGATCGGCCAGAAGCGGGCAGTCTCTGCGCTCGAATTCGGCCTCTCGATCGGCAACCACGGGTACAACATCTACGTTTCCGGCATCCCCGGCACAGGCAGGAACAGCATCGTCAAATCCATCGTGAAGCGGCTTTCCCTGGACCGGCCGGTGCCTGACGACTGGTGCTTCATCAACAACTTCAAGGACCCCGACCGTCCGCACGCGGTCAAGCTCCCGCCCGGCATGGCGCGGGAGTTCCAGCGGGGCATGGAGAAGTTCATCGACGTGATGCAGGCCGAGATCCCGAAGGTCTTCGAGTCCAAGGAATACGAGGAACAGAAGACGGGCGTCCAGGAGGAGCTCGAAAAGGCCAAGGAGGTGCTCTTCAACGAGACGGCGTCCAGGACGCAGGACCTGGGCTTCCAGCTCTCGGTCACGCGCACGGGCATCGTGAAAGTGCCGCTCTACAAGGGCAAACCGCTCCAGGCGGAGGATCTGGAAAAGCTCGAACCCGAGCAGCGGCGCGAGATCGAGGATCGCGAGAAGAAGGTGGACGCGGAGATCCGCGACTTCCTGTCCAAGGTGCGGCAGCTGGACAAGGAGGCGCAGGAGAAGATGCGCGAGCTGAACCGCCGGGTCGCGCATTTCGCCATGGGCCACCAGCTCGACGACCTAAAGGAGCGGTACAAGATCAATCCCCGCATCCCCGACTATCTCAAGGATGTGGAGGACGACATTCTGGCGAACCTCAAGGAGTTTACGGGCCAGACGCCCGAACTGCCCTTCCATATCGAGGGCATGGACAAGGCGTCGTTCCTCGAACGGTTCCGGGTGAACGTGCTCGTGGACAACGGGAAGACCAAGGGCGCGCCGGTTGTGGAGGAGCTGAACCCCACATACAACAACCTGATCGGCAGGATCGAGCGCAAGATGCGGCTGGGCATGGCCTTCACCAACTTCACGCTGATCAAGTCGGGATCCGTGCTCCAGGCGAACGGCGGATACCTGATCGTGAACGCGCTGGACGTGCTCCGGAACCCCTTTGCCTGGGAGGCCTTGAAGCGCATCATCAAGAAGAACGAGGTGAAGATCGAGGACATCGCCGAGGTCTACGGCATCTCCACGGCGGGTTTGAAGCCCGATCCCATCCCCGTGTCGCTCAAGATCATCATGCTCGGCAGCCCCTGGCTCTACTACCTGCTCTACGCCTACGACGAGGACTTCCGGAGCATCTTCAAGGTGCGGTCCGATTTCGACACCCAGATGAAGGGCGAGAAAGAGGAGAAGCTGCAGTATGCCAACTTCGTCGGCAGGATGGCGGTCGAGGAGAGGCTTTTGCCCTTCACGCGCGAGGCCGTTGCCGGCGTGGTGGACCATGCCATGCGCCTGGCGGAGAAGAAGGGCAAGCTGTCGCTCCGGTTCAGCGAGCTTGCGGACCTGGTGCGCGAGGCCTCCTTCTGGGCGGGCAAGGCAGGAGAAAAAACCGTCGGCCCCGGTCACGTGGATCATGCGCTGGACCAGAAATACTACCGCGCGAATTTGCTGGAAGAGCGGATCCAGGAACTCATGACCGACGGCACGATCATGGTCGATGTGTCGGGCGCGGTTTCCGGCCAGGTGAACGGGTTGTCGGTCTATGATCTGGGTGACTTCTCCTTCGGCAAACCCTCGCGCATCACCTCGCGCGTGTTCCTCGGGAAGGGCGGCGTTCTGGACATCGAGCGCGAGGCCAAGCTCTCGGGCAGGATCTACAACAAGGGCGTGCTTATCCTCTCAGGCTATCTGGGCGGGACCTATGCGAAGGACAAGCCGCTTTCGCTCTCGGCAAGCATCGCTTTCGAGCAGAGCTATGGGGACATCGAGGGCGACAGCGCGTCGACGGCGGAACTCGTCGCGCTGCTCTCCGCAATCGCTGAAGTGCCGGTCAGACAGGACCTGGCCATCACCGGATCCATCAACCAGAAAGGCGAGGTCCAGCCCATCGGCGGGGTGAACGAGAAGATCGAAGGCTTCTTCGCGGTCTGCAAGGCGAAGGGGCTCACGGGTACGCAGGGCGTGGTGATCCCGAAAACGAATGTGATGCACCTGATGTTGAAGAAGGAAGTCGTTCAGGCGGTAAAGGAAGGGAAGTTCCGGATTTACGCGGTATCGACGGCTGACGAGGCCATCGAGGTTCTGACCGGCATGCCGGCGGGCGTGCGCAAGGACGACGGCACCTGGCAGGAGAACACCTTTAACTTCCTCGTGGACAAGCGGCTGCAGGAGATCGCGAAGAAACTCAAGGCAGAGGACAAGGGCGAGAAAGACAAGGAAGAGAAGAAGAAAGAGGAGAACAACGGCGAAGCGGCAAAGAAGGAGCCGGAGAAGAAGTAGATCGACTCGTTCAAGATGGTGTTATGCAAAGCCCTGCTGGATATTCGGCGGGGCTTTGCTGTTGGTATTGCTTGCGGGGCGGCGTGATTGCTTGTGCTTAAGACGCATGTCTCTTGACATTGACGATCTATTGCTCTATTCTCGGCAATCAGGTCGGCTATCGTTTGTTTTCGATCGAAGACCGATATCTTGCCGGATCGAAGGAGCCGGAATGCTAATTCAGTTCATACGCGTTAACTCCAATGGTGCCTCGTGAAGATGATCCTTAAGATAATAAAAGAATTCGTGAGTTTTGCCTTAATGGCTGGTTTACCTATCGGTGCCGTTCTCGTCGTGCAACATCCAGGACAAGCAGGGAATGCACTCGCTCAAGGCATAGCAGTCGGTATAGGAGCGAGCGTCATTATATCGCTGAACGTACTTGTCCGGTTTATCTTCTTTCGGCTGAAGTGGTTTCGCTTCAGCAATATGAAGAATGCTCAGGAACAGTTCAACCTAGGCAGGATTCGCCGCGAGAGCCTAGTAATAGATGCATCTAAAGCTCCGGTGGTCGGCGGAGGTCTTTTCTTAGGAACGAATCGCCTCCTTTTTATTCCCCGACGTGGCACTTCCGGAAGAGAACCACTGGATATACCGTTAGCCGATGTTGATAGCGTGGAGATTGAAGGTATCGATATGGCTAAATTCTTTTCTGGGGGATTACGAAAGCGCCTTGCGATCCGGACCAAGGATGACAGGCTTTATCAATTCGGTGTTTGGGATACAGAGGGCTGGCATGCCATGGTCAATGCAGTATTGCTGGAAAAGGGCCGCTAGGAAAGCGCTCCTTGCAAAGCCTCGCCGAATTCTCGGCGGGGCTTTTTTGTTGGAAAAGATCTTACATGTTGGAGGCGTTCATTCCTTTTGACTTATTTCTCCGATCTATGCTATTGTCGAGCAAGATTCTGCGGATACTGAATGCATGTGCCCAAATCGCCGCGCGTCGAAAGTTCTCCCAGGGCATTGCACATGAGTTCACGGCAAGAACGGTGAACCAGTATGTCGAATAAACTGAAAAACCCCGGAACTCCCGACCAGACCCCGGCGGACATGACTTTGCAATGCAAAGCCATCATGCAGGGGATTCTCGAATCCACTACCGACGGGATTCTTATCGTTGATACCCAGGGGAAAACGATCCTTGCGAACCATCGCTTTGCCGATCTCTGGAAGATTCCCCGGACCATGATCGATGCAGGCGACGACGCGGGAATGCTGGATCTCATCCTGAACCAGCTCGGCGACCCTGACGCGTTCCTCGCCAGGTTCCGAACGCCGCAGGGAATGGAACGGACACATCCCGACACGCTGCTCTGCAAGGACGGCAGGATCTTCGAGCGGTTCTCAGTCCCCCTTCTGCAGCAGGGGACGCTCCTGGGAAGGGTATGGTCGTTCCGGGACATCACCGAACGCAGGCAAGTAGAAACAGCGCTCCAAACGAGCGACCATATCTACCGCACCATCCTCAATAACATCCGGGACACCTTCTATCGCACCGACAAGAACGGTTTGCTGACCATGGTAAGTCCCTCGGGCCTGTCCATGTTCGGATACGATTCGCTCGACGAGATCATCGGCAAGCTGACGGCTGCGTCATTTTATAAGGACCCGGCTGAACGCGAGCGGCTGATGGCGACGATGAAGAAGGACGGTTTCGTGAAGGACTATGAGTTGACGCTTGTCAGAAAGGACGGCTCGACCCTCCCCATCTCCCTGAGCAGCACCGTCTATACCGACAGCAACGGCGAGTTTGCGGGATTCGAAGGGTTCATCAGGGATATCTCGGAACGCAAACAAATCGAAGAGGAACGGCTCAAGACCCAGAAACTCGAGGCCGTCGGCACGCTGGCCGGCGGCATTGCGCACGATTTCAACAACATCCTGCAAGGAGTGCTGGGCTATATCTCCCTGGCGCGAATGACGTGGAGCGACAGGGAGGAAAGCCGGTCCGCGCTTGGCGAAGCCGAGACGGCATTGCACCGTTCCGTGAAGCTGACGAACCAGCTCTTGACCTTTTCCAAGGGGGGCAAGCCGGTCAAGAGGCCTGTCGATCTCCTGCCGGTAGTCGAGAGCGCCGCCAAGTTCGCGCTGAGCGGGTCACGATCGGGGTACCGCGTTGCTGCCGAGGAAGGCGTCTTCCAGGCGGAGGCGGACGACGGGCAGATCGCCCAGGTGATCCAGAACATCGTCCTGAACGCCGATCAGGCCATGCCTGGAGGCGGCATGGTGGAGATCGCCCTGCGGCATGTCCAGGTTCCGGGGAAGAACCTTCCGCAGGGCATGGAAGCGGGAAGGTATGTCGAGATTGCCGTCAAGGACAGCGGCATCGGGATCGCGGAAGAACACCTCGGCAGGATCTTCGAACCCTATTTTTCGAAGAAGAAAAGCGGGAGCGGTCTGGGCCTCGCCACATCCTATTCCATCATCAAAAACCACAAAGGCCTGATCGATGTCCGGTCCGTGGTGACCAAAGGGACCGTTGTTTCCATCTATCTTCCCGCGATTGCCCTGCAGCAAATACTGGAACCCGCACCGCCGGCGGAAACGGCCGCTTCGGGCCGTCCGGCCAGGGTGCTTCTGATGGATGATGAGCGGGTCATCCTCGATGTGGCCGGCGCCATGCTCAGGATCCTCGGCCATGAAGCGGTATTCGCTGCCCACGGGAATGAGGCGGTCGAAAAGTATCGAATGGCCATGCGATCGGGGAAGCCCTTCGATCTCGTCATTCTGGATCTCACGATCCGCGGCGGGATGGGCGGCGCAGAGACGATCAAGGCGCTGCGCGAGATCGACTCCGCGGTGAAGGCGATCGTTTCCAGCGGCTATTCCGATGACGCCGATGTGTCGTCCTACCACGAGCTGGGATTCCTCGCA
>JAKAHZ010000183.1 GCA_021814615.1 Nitrospirota bacterium
TGAGTTCTTTCTGTACAGCGGGAATTGTCTTGATCCATGCAGTGAGCGCACTTCTCTCGGGGGCAGGGGAACCATGCGGAGAGAATGTGGGGACGTGAAGCAACCACGGTGCAATAATAAGGATAGTGACTATCCGATATAACTTATGCATGGTAACGCTTTTCTCAATAACCCGTCAACGCCAAATTATAAATTGAGGTTTGCCGGAAACACCATTTTGAACAGGGACAGCAGAGTTTCGCCGTGACGCGAAGAACGCCGAGAAAGAAGGAACCGTGATCGTCCGTTCGAGCAGACTCTCCGCATCGTGTCTTTCTAAGCAACAATCATGCTAAGCAACAATCATGCCTCGTTCACCCGCCGCGCGATCGCCGGCTTGAACACGTTGATTTTTCGATGATGTCCTGTTTTTCGTAGAATCATTCTTTCGTCGGCGAAATTTCTGCAGTGTAGTGTTTTTCCTTCGCCGGCCGCAATGCCTCTCCGGCTGAATCGGGAATTCGAACGGAATACCATGGTGTTAGCGAAAAGAAGGAAAATGCATACATCCCGGAGAGGATCTGTCTGAAATGCTCCGGAACGAGATGCGCCTGTCCCCGGTGAATGCCGCGAAGACAGCTTCGGGGATGCGGGACAGCGCGGTTCGATGTGCATTGCATTCAATCGCGCTTTTCGTTACTATGAAGAACGTACTTGGAAGACAAAGCACAGCATGCTGTCCAGCCTCCCGCTATGAAGAAGAAAACAACGCCGCCATCCGCTGCGCGCACCTCGACGACCCATCGTTCCGCCGGCGCTTCCCGGCAACCGGCGAGCGAGGAGGAACTGCGCCGTCTTGCGTCCTTTCCCGCGGGAAATCCGAACCCGGTGATCGAAATCGACGAGAAGGGAACGGTGATCTACGCAAATGCTGCGGCGTATCGGGAAGCCGAACTGGCCGGCAGGGGCGTTGAAGCGTTCATTCCGCAGGATATCGACGGCGTTTCGGGCGGACATGCAGGCAACGCCCCGGCGAAGGGCCTGCGCAGGCGCGAAGTGGAGATCGGCGACCGCATCTTCCTGCTGTCGATCTGCAGCGATCCTGCCCTCCGGTCCCTCCGGCTCTACGCCTACGACGTCACGGATCAGAAACGGGTGGAACAGGCGCTCAAGATCAAGGACAGCGCGATCGCCGCTTCGATGAACGGTATCGCCCTGTCAGATCTCGACGGCAGGCTCACCTATGTCAACAGCGCATTCCTTGCCCTGTGGGGGTATGCGGAGGCGGCCGAGGTGATCGGCAGGAACACGCGGGAATTCTGGCAGTTTCCGATGGAGGCGGACCGATTGATCAGCGAGCTGGGCGCGGAAGGCCAGTGGCGGGGCGAACTCAGGGCGATCCGCCGGGACGGTTCGGTCTTTCCCGTGGAGATCTCGGCAAGTTTCGTTCGCGACGACGAGGGATATCCCCTCTGCATGATGGGCGCCTTTATCGACATCTCGGCGCGCAAGCAGGCCGAAGAAGCGCTTCGTTTCGCGCGCAGGGACCTGGAATCGCGCGTGCAGGAGCGGACCGCGGCGCTTCGCGATGCTCATCACGAACTGGCCACGATCCTCGAGAGCATCAGCGATGCTTTTTTTGCCGTGGATCGCGAATGGCGGTTTACCTATCTGAACGGAGAGGCAGTGCGGCTCTTCGGGCGAAGCACCACGGAGGCGGTGGGGGCCTGCCTCTGGCATATCCTGGCGCCGGAAGCCGCAGACGTCATCCTGCCGCATTTCGAACGGGCCCATGCGGAGCGGCTTCCCGTCCAGTTCGAAGCCGACGTGCCGCTACTCGGCGGATGGGTGGAGGTGCGGGCCTACCCGTCGCCGGGCGGCCTGTCGGTGTTCGTGCATGATATCGGCTCGCGGAAGGAGATGGAGCGCCATCTTGCGGTCACCGACAGCCTGCTCAAGCTGTACACCCAGGCGGAATCGAAGAAGAAGTATCTCGATGAAGCCGTTGCCGTCGTGCGCCGGTGGCTCGGATGCGGTTATCTCGGCTTGCGGGTGGCGGACGGGCAGGGGCGCATTCCCTTTGCGGCGGAAGAAGGATACGACGCAGCATTCCTCATGACCGAAAGCCCCCTGGTGCTCGGCCGGGACGCCTGCGTCTGCACACGCGTGGCGCTCGGCAGGGCAGATCCGGAGGACAGGGAGGTGACCACGGCGGGACGGTCGTTCTTCTGCAACGATACCGCGTCGTATCGGGATGCGCTGACCGGGGACGCGCGGTCCCGCTTCCGCGGCGTCTGCATCGACCGGGGATTCCGGTCGCTCGCCGTCGTGCCGCTCCGGCACCGCGACCGTATTCTGGGCGCGATCCACGCGGCCGATGTCCGGCCGGACATGCTGCCCCTGCGCGCCGTGGAATCCCTGGAACAGTGCGCCCTGATCATCGGCGAGGCGCTCTTCCGCTTCGACATCGAAGCGGAGTTGCAGAGCAAATATCTCGCGCTGCGGGAGTCGGCGGCGCGGTTCCGCACCGTTTTCGAGGACGTGCGCGACGTCATCCTCACCCTGAGCGACGACGGCGTGATCACCTCGCTCAATCCGTCCTTCTCCGTCCTCACCGGCCATGCAGCCGAGGACTGGACGGGCAAACCGTTCTCCGGGCTCCTGCATCCCGATGACGTGGCCTTCGCGGAGGTCATGCTCCGCCGCATCGGCGAGGGCCGGCAACTGCCGCTCTTCGAGCTCCGCGTGCGCACGGCAGGAGGGGAGGATCGCGCCTTCGAGTTCAAACTCTCGCCCCGGAGCGGCGGCAGCCGGGAGATCCTGGGCATTGCGCGGGACGTGACGGAACGCAAGCGATCCGAGGAGGAGCGCATCCGCCTGGCTGCGGCTGTCGAGTCATCGGCCGATGCCGTGGTGATCACCGAGCCGGAGCAGGGCGTCATTCTCTACGTGAACAAGGCCTTCGAGCGGATCACGGGTTTCGCGAAAGAGGAGGTCCTCGGAAGCGCCCTGCCTCTTCCCGGGAACGGCGTTGCCGAGGCGATGCAGCGCGACGGCGTCTGGCGCGGCTCCCTGGTCGGCAGGAAAAAGGACGGCACGACCTACCACGAGGACTGCACAATCTCGCCGGTTCTCTCCGCGTCGGGCAGGATCATCAGCACGATCTTCGTGAAACGCGATGTGACGGAAAAACTCCGCCTGGAGGCAATGGCCGAGTCGGTCAGCATGATGGACAATATCGGCTCGATCTTCGCGGGCGTGCGCCACGAGATCGGGAATCCCATCAATTCCGTCAACATGCTCCTGGGCATCGTGAACGCCAAACTCGACGAACTGCCGCGCGAGAAGCTGAAAGAGTATCTCGGCCGCATGGGCGAGCAGATCGAGCGGGTGGAATATATCCTCTCGTCCCTCAAGAGCTTCAATCTCTACGAGACCCAGGAGCAGCGGACCATCGTCATTGCCTCCTTCCTGGAGAGTTTTCTGCCGCTCGTGCGGACCGATTTCGCCAAGCGGCGCATCGAGCTTACTGTGTCGGTTTCGCCGAATGCCGTGCGGATGCGCGTCGATCCCCGTGCCCTGCAGCAGGTGCTCCTGAACGTGCTGACGAATGCAGCCGACGCGCTGGAGGGGCGGCAGGAACCGGTCGTGCGGATCGCCGTCAGCCGGGAGAAGGCGCGGATCGTGATCCGCGTGGAGGACAGCGGAACCGGGATCGCGCCGGAGCGGATCCGCGACGTGTTCAAGCCGTTCTATACGACCAAGCCCCGGGGAACGGGGCTCGGTCTGGTGATCGTCAGGAAGATGCTGGCGATGATGCAGGGGACCGTCGATCTTGCGAGCGAGAAGGGCCGCGGGACCACGGTCACCATTACCGTGCCGGAGGGGCATGCATGAGCCGGAACAGCAAAGTGAAACGGACGCTCCTGGTCATCGACGACGACCGGGTCTATTGCGAAGCCATCCGCGACTACCTGGGCGGAGAGACCCTCGAAGTCCTGCTTGCGCACAAAGCGTCGGACGGGCTGACGCTCTGCTCGAACAAGAAGGTCGATGTGGTGATCCTGGACCAGCAGCTTCCCGATGCCGACGGCGCTTCGCTCTGTCCGTCCATCCTCAAATACAACGAACAGACCAAAATCATCTTCGCCACCGCGTTCCCGAGCTTCGAGAGCGCCGTGCGGGCGATCCGGTCGGGCGCCCATGACTATCTTTCCAAGCCCTTCGATCTCGAGGAACTGTCCCTTGCCGTCAAACAGGCATTCCGCACGCTGGAACTGGAGCAGGTCGAGCAGGTGCAGGACTACCAGCGGAGCCGGGAAAGCGAGGAAGCGGTCATCGTGGGCGGCCAGGGCCTGGAGGAAACGCTCCGGCTTGTGGACCTGGCGGCCACGGCCGATTCGCCGGTGCTCATCACCGGCGAGACCGGCACGGGCAAGACGCTGATCGCCAAAGCGATCCATTACCGCAGCCGCGCCGCAAAACTTCCCTTCATCGGCATCAACTGCGCCGCACTGCCCGAGAACCTCATCGAGGCGGAGCTCTTCGGTTTCGAGAAGGGGGCCTTCACCGGCGCTGTGGCCGCCAAGCGGGGCATCTTCGAAATGGCCGAGGGCGGCACGCTCTTTCTGGACGAGATCGGCGAGATTCCGCTCCATTTGCAGTCCAAGCTTCTTTCCGCAATCGAGGAAAAGCGCGTCCGGAGGCTCGGCAGTGAGTCGCTCCGCCCGGTGAGCGCCCGCATCGTGGCGGCTACGAGCGTGCATATCGAGGATTTTCTAGGAAGGACGTTCCGCAAGGACCTCTATTACCGTCTGAGCGTCATCCGGATCCATGTGC
>JAKAHZ010000184.1 GCA_021814615.1 Nitrospirota bacterium
GCCTGCCCCCGCACGAATAAAGCGGGGGAAGCAATCTCGTAGTGCCTTGAAATCCTTAGCTACGAGTTTGCTTCGCGGAGTCTATCCTTGTGAAAACGGGGGACTCATAAAGACAGGCAGAAGACTCTATCAGGGGGATAACGATGGATGCCTGTGCCGAACTTTATCTGTTCATGTGCTTACGGAATGACCATCTGCACAAACTCTGCGCTTCAAATCCGCCATTTTCTCCTCACTGCCCAAAGATGCGCTATCCTGTTTAAAAGAAAATCAACGGCTTGCCCGAAAATGAGACTGGGCAGAACATTGGCATATGCGTTGCAATTGACCAGGCAAGAGCTGAGTGAGTCATTATCTTGCGATTAGTCAAGGAGGATACAACAATGTTCAAGGTTCGACGGGCACTAGGGACAGCAGCTTTGCTGATGATGCTGTTCATTGCGATTGTCCCGGTCGCAACGGTTTTCGCTGAAGAGGCGGCGACTTCCGCACCGGCTGCCGCGGTCGCGGCGCCGGCAGCAGCTCCCGCGCCGAAAATCGACACGGGCGACACGGCATGGATGATCGTGGCGACGGCGCTGGTCATGCTCATGTCCATTCCCGGCCTGGCGCTTTTCTACGGCGGCCTGGCCAAGCGCAAGGATTCGCTGAACACCATGGCCATGACCTTCGTGACCTTCTGCCTTTCCAGCCTGCTCTGGGTGGTCTACGGATACACCCTGAGCTTCGGCACGGACAAGGGCGGGTTCATCGGCGGGATGGAAAAGTTCTTCCTGCACGGCGTGGGGCCGAACAGCATCTCCGATCTGGCCAAGACGATCCCTGAGTACATCTTCATCGTCTACCAGCTCACCTTCGCGGCGATCACCGTGGCCCTGGCCTCGGGCGCCTATATCGAGCGCATGAAGTTCTCGGCCTGGGTGCTCTTCTCGGTGCTCTGGTTCACGCTCGTGTACCTGCCCGTGGCGCACTGGGTCTGGGGCGGCGGGTTCCTTGCCAAGATGGGGGCGCTGGACTTCGCCGGCGGAACGGTGGTGCATATCAACGCCGGTATCGCGGCCCTGGTGGGCGCGCTCATGCTCGGCAAGCGGAAGGAAAAGGCGCTCATCCCGAGCAACCTGACGCTCGTGGTGACCGGCGCGGGACTCCTGTGGTTCGGCTGGTTCGGGTTCAACGCAGGGTCCGCCCTGGCGGCGAACGGCCTTTCCGGCGCGGCGTTCCTGAACACCAACACGGCGGCCGCGGTGGCGGCGATCTCCTGGATGTTCGTGGAATGGATGCATTCCGGCAAGCCCACGGTCCTGGGCCTGGCGTCGGGCGCCGTTGCCGGACTCGTGACCATCACGCCCGCCGCGGGGTTCGTGAACGTGACGGGCGCCATCATCATGGGCGTGCTCGCGGGCGTCATTCCCTTCTTCTCCGTGGCCTGGATGAAGCCCAAGTTCAAGTATGACGACACGCTCGACGCCTTCGGCATCCACGGCGTGGGCGGGCTCCTGGGCGCGGTCCTGACCGGCGTGTTCGCCGATCCGGCGATCAACGAGGCGGGCAAGGGCCTGCTCTATGGGAATCCCGGCCAGCTCTGGACGCAGATCGTGGCATCGCTCGCCACCATCGCCTACAGCGGCATCGTGACGCTCGTCATCTTCCTGGCCATCAAGTACACCGTGGGCATCCGCGTGGATGCGGAAGAGGAGACCATGGGCGTGGACGAGAGCGAGCACGGCGAACGGGCGTATAACCTGTAATCAGTTCGGAGTTCAGAGTTCGGAGTTCGGAGTTCGGAGCACAAAGCCCAAAGGAGGCGGTATGAATAAGATCGAAGCGATTATCAAACCTTTCAAGCTCGACGAGGTGAAGGAAGGCCTGAACGCCCTGGGCGTGCAGGGCATGACCGTCACGGAAGTAAAAGGGTTCGGCAGGCAAAAGGGCCATGTGGAGCTCTACCGCGGCGCGGAGTACGACATTGCCTTCATCCCCAAGGTAAAGATCGAGGTGGTGGTGGCCGATGCCATGGTGGACAAGGTCGTGGCGACGATCATGGAGAAGGCAAAGACCGGCAAGATCGGCGACGGCAAGATCTTCATCATGAAGCTCGAAGAGATCATCCGGATCAGGACCGGCGAGCGCGGAGAGATCGCCATCTGAGTTCTTGCTGAAATCAGCAGATATCTGTCATTGCGAGGAGCGATTCTTGCGACGCGGCAATCTCGTAGTTGCTGCTGATAAGCGAGGACAGAGTTGAGGGAGTGACGAAGGAAACACCAGAGACCCGGCAGGAAACTGCCGGGCCTTTTTTTGTACAACGCAGACACTAATGGAATACGGATGAACCCCTTCTTTAAACTTGCACCTTAGTGCAGCGTCAAGATAATTCAAGACAGAAGTGCACGAGGCGCTGATACGGAGTATCCGCTTTTTTCCCCTGTATTCCGGCCGTTGACCCGTAACGGCTGATTATTCCCTACTCACCCATCATGCTTGCCCGCAATCACCGGACCATCCTGCCGGAATAATAGATATTTTGGTTAATCACAAAAAACAACGGACATTTTGTCCGGCGTCGCGGGGACAAATTGTCCGGTTCTTCGTCTTTTCGTCTACGTATTCTTCAGACAAACAAAGAGTTACATCACGGCATTATCTTTGCTTTCTCTAATAATGAAGTCACATATATTATGCTGTACGAATCGGGGAGGAGATCATGAAGCAGAACTGCTGGGAATTCAAGAAGTGCGGGAGGCAGCCGGGAGGCCATCGGGCCGCGGAACTCGGCATCTGTCCCGTAACCACACACAGCGACCTTGCGGGCGTCCACGGGGGGAGCAATGCCGGTCGGGCATGCTGGGTCGTGGCGGGTTCGCTGTGCGGCGGCAAGATCCAGGGCGCCTATGCGCAGAAGCTGAACAACTGCTGGCGCTGCGATTTCATGAACAAAGTGAAGGAAGAGGAAGATCCGGTAACGCCGGGATTCACCGTCACGCGGCTCGGCATGGAACGGGTGCTGGCCAAGTTCGGCGCGACGCCCGCAGCGCGGGGAGCTGATCCGAATCATTAGAGACGACACGATATATCCATTCTGAAATCAGGTCACTACCGGGGGAGGTAGGAAGATATGAAACAGAATTGCTGGGAGTTCAAAAAGTGCGGCAGGCAGCCGCAGGGGCAGAATGCCCGTCATTTGGGGGTCTGTCCCGCGGCGGCCGAGGAATCGCTCGACGAGGTGCATGGCGGGACAAACGCCGGCCGGGCGTGCTGGGTTGTGGCGGGAACGCTCTGCGGAGGCAAGGTCCAGGGGACCTTCGGGGCCAAGTACAAGAGCTGCGAACAGTGCGATTTCTATCAGGCGGTCCGGGCGGAGGAAAAAGGTAACTTCCAGTATTCCACGCTGCTTCTCGTCCGGATGCGGAACGGGTGCGCCCGGCTGCAGGCAACGGATCGCCGGACTGCCGCTCCGGCCATGCGGTGAGCGGGCCATGACGGGATCCGAGCGACTTTCCATTCTGATTGTCGACGACGAATCGCAGCTGCGGGAGCTGTTTCTCGACATGCTGCGGGACCTCGGGCATGACGCGGTGGCCGCAGCGGGGCCCCGGCAGGCGATCGAGACGCTCGCGAAGCAGCGGTTCGATATCGCCTTCGTCGACCAGTATCTGGGACCCATGCTGGGCCTCGATCTGATGCAAGAGATGGCGAAACGGGACGGCGCGTTGTCATTCATCATGATCACGGCAAACGGAACGACCGACCTGGCCGTCGAAGCGCTGCAGCGGGGCGCGGCGGATTTCCTCGTGAAGCCCTTTTTCGAGGAGGACGTTGTCCGCAGCATCGATTATGTGCGGAAAAAAAAAGCCCTCGAAGGGCAGCGCAGGCAGCTGATGCGGGACCTGGAAGCGCGGGTGGCGGAAAAAACGGCGGAGCTCATTGAAGTGAACTTCGCGGTGCTCGCCACGCTGGTGCGGACGATGGAGAAAAAGGACCAGGGGACCTATGGCCACAGCATGCGGGTCTGCGAATTCGCCGAGCGGATCGCCGACCGGATGGCCCTGCCGCAGGACATGCATGAAGACCTGCGCGCAGCAGCCATGCTGCACGACATCGGCAAGATCAGCATCAGCGACACGATCCTGGGCAAGCCCGCCCCGCTCACCGACGAGGAGTTCGGCGTGGTGCGAAAACATCCCGAGAACGGAGTCGAGATTCTCCGGCCGCTGCCCCATTACCGGAAGATTCTGCCCGTGATCCTGGCGCATCACGAACGCTATGACGGCACGGGATATCCCCAGGGCTTGAGCGGCGGGAATATCCCGCTCCTTGCCAGGATCATCTCGGTTGCCGACACCTGCGACGCTATTCTTTCCGACCGGCCGTACCGGCCCGCGGCGAACCACGGACAGGTGGTGCGGGAGCTCAAGGGCATGGCAGGGCGGCAGTTCGATCCCGCGGTGGTGCATGCATTCCTCGATGTTTTCGGCGAGGAGGACGCGAAGCGGCCCTTCAGGGCCGGCGGCGTGCACCATGCTCACGGGCAGCCGTTCCCGCCGCCGGACGCACGGGGAGATGACGTTCCGCATACAACAACAGCGCCCTGATGGCGCTTTTCACTTGGAGGGGGATCGTAAACACATGAACTGGAAAGACCTGGGACTGGGCAAAAAGATGATGATCGGGTTCGGCAGCGTGCTCGTGCTGCTGCTCGGGATCGCCGCGTTTTCCCTGAGCGGCATCAGTGCGATCTTCGGCAAGAGCATTGTCGTCACGGAGAGCAACAAGATCAGCGGC
>JAKAHZ010000185.1 GCA_021814615.1 Nitrospirota bacterium
GAACGTGCCGGTCTTCCTCGCGGAGGCCCGCCACGTCTCCAAGTTCAAGGGGGCCAAACCCGGCCTGGTCCGGATCGCGAAATACTCCACCGTCTCCGTACGGTGAACCTTTTATTGGAGGAAGACACTCCCTGAAGTTAACGGAGAGGGCGGAATCTTATGGCTACCTGTCCAGAACCTCTCTTGTTTTTCTTAACAGATCCATTGGAGAAACAGGCTTCAGGATGAAATTCAGCCCCTTGTTAAGGACACCTTTCTCTTGGATCAGATTCGCCGTATAGCCGCTTAAGAAGATCGCTTTGATGTCGGGATTTATCTTTTTAATGTTTTCGTAAACTTCCTTGCCGTTTTTTTTCGGCATGATCACATCGAGGAGCAAAAGTCGTATATCCTCTTTGTTATCCATGAACCTCATGATCGCATCTTCCCCATCCTCTGCCGGAACGACTGTATATCCGAATTTTTCAAGGACACTCTTTGTCAGTTCCCTGACGGCATGATCATCTTCCGCGACGAGGATTGTCTCTGTTCCTCCTGTCGGATACGCGGTGGGATTCGGACCGGTTGTCTCTTGAAGATCCCCTTTGATCAGTGGCAGATAGATCTTGAATGTTGTTCCTCTACCGGACTCGCTGTAGAGATTAACGTACCCGTCATGCTGTTTTACGATTCCATAAACCATTGAAAGCCCAAGGCCGGTGCCTTTGCCGGGTTCCTTGGTCGTGAAGAACGGCTCGAATGCCCTTTTTCTCGTATCTTCATCCATCCCTACACCTGAATCGGACACTGACAACAAGACGTATATCCCGGGTTCTCCGTAACCATGCCCTCTTGCATACTCCTTGTCCAGATGGAAGATCTCCGTCTCCATGATCAACTGCCCCCCATGCGGCATGGCGTCCCTTGCATTGATCGCAAGGTTCAACAGGGCCTGCTCCATCTGCCCTCTGTCCACCAGCACGGTTGGTTTTTCGGCCGAAAGCATCGAAATCAATTCGATATCCTCGCCGATGGTCCTTCGAAGAATCTTTTCGACACCTTTGATGATTTCATTCAGGTCATGAGGTGCCGGATCGATAATTTGTTTCCTGCTGAAGGCAAGCAGGCTCTGCGTCAGGTGTGCCGCCTTTTCTCCCGCGAGAAGAATTTCCTCCAAATGGACTCTGTTGGGATCGTTCTTCTCCATGTTTTCTTCCATAAGGGTTCCATATCCGATGATGACGTTGAGTATGTTGTTGAAATCATGGGCGATGCCGCCCGCAAGCTGGCCGATCCCCTCCATCTTCTGGGAGTGTCTCAGCTGGTCCTCGAGCGTCTTCCGTTCGGTGATGTCCCGCGCGATTCCCAGAATGGTGTTGATATTCCCCGTGCCATCCTTGATGGGAACCAGATGGACGTCCATCCATCGATCCTGCCCCGACAGGGGAATGCGGATCGCCTCGTTCATGTCTTCCCCCGTGTCGAGGATTTTTCGAATCGACTTCCTTTGCCGTTCGGCGATATGGGCCGGAAACAGGTCTTCCAACGGGCGCCCGATGATCTCCTCCGGTTTGCGACCGAACAGGCGTGCGCCGTAATTGTTGATATACTGATGACACCCGTCCCTGTTGATGATGAAGATCATGTCGTGCGCCGCTTCCGCCAATGTCCGGTAGCGTTCCTCGCTTTCCCACAGCGCCTTCTCCGTCCGCCTGCGATCCCGTCTCAATTCCGCCTCTTTCAACTCGCGCTCGATGGCGGGGACGAGCCTCTTGAGATTTCCTTTGAACACGTAGTCGCTGGCGCCTTGTTTCAGCGCCTCAACGGCGATGTCCTCCCCGATCGTTCCGGAGGCGAAGATGAACGGGAGGTCGAGATTCCTTTCCTTCACCAGCTTCAGGGCGTCGGTCCCGCTGAAGTGGGGCATGGTGTAGTCGGAGATGACGAGATCCCATTGCCGATGAGCGATCGCGTCGATCAACGCTTCGGCCGTCTCTGCTCGCTCAAAGGTCACATCGTAACCTCCGTGCCGCAATTCCCGCACCAACAACAGCGCGTCGGCTTCCGAGTCTTCGATGATCAGGACGCGCAACGGATTTCCCAATGGATTCCTCCTTTGTTCCGCCGGACGAAGGTGGCGGCCGATTCGCCGGGACGCAAGACGATTCGTCCCCGGTCGCTCATGGTTTTTGCCCTTGGGGCGGCTCGTTCGTGGCCAGCCAGTAGACCCCCAGGCGCGCCACCGTTTCGGCGAATTCGGCGAAATCCAGGGGCTTGCGGACGAAGCTGTTGGCGCCGTTCTCGTAGCTGCGCAACCGGTCCCGTTCCTCGTCGGACGATGTGAGAATGACCACCGGCAGGAGGCGGGTTCGCGCGTCGGAGCGCAGGCGCTCCAGCACTTCCAGCCCGGAAAGTTTCGGCAGGCCGATGTCGAGCAGGATGACGGTCGGTTGACCGGATCCGGCGCGGCCGGCGAACTCTTTTTCCCTGAACAGGTAGTCCAGTGCCTGCTGGCCGTCCCGTACCACATCCACCTCGTTGGCCAGGTTGATTTTGTGCAGGGCGCGCAGAATCAGCATTTCGTCCTGGGGATTGTCTTCCACCAGCAGGATGGTCTTGTCGCTCATGCCATCTCCTCCCGATCGTCTCCCTCGATGAATCGCAGGGTAAAGCGGAATTTGGCCCCTTCGCCCGGTTTCGCCTCGGCTCGCATTACGCCGCCGTGGCGGTGGACGATGCGCTGGGCCGTCGCCAACCCGATGCCGATTCCGGGGAATTCATCCTGCCGGTGCAGGCGCTGGAAGGGCTGGAACAATTTTTTCGCGTGGGCCATGTCGAATCCGTCCCCGTTGTCCGCCACGCAAATGAACCGCTCCGCGCCCTTCCATTCGGGATAGACCCGGATCGACGACTGCGCCTTGCGCGCCGTGTATTTCCAAGCGTTGCCGAGGAGGTTTCTCATGACCGCCTCGATCATGCGGGCATCGCATCGGGCGGCCAGTCCCGGTTCGACCTGCCACGCAACGCAGCGTTCCGGCTCCACCCGGGCCAGCTCCGCCAGGATGCGCTCGGCCAGGGCGGAGAGGTCTACCCGGTCCTGCCGTAACTCCCCGCGGGTGCTGCGTGAAAGGGCAAGCAGGCCGTCGATCAGCTCGCCCATGCGCCGGCTGGCGAGAATGATCTGATTCAGGTAGACGCCGGCCTCGCCTTCCAGCCGTTCGCCGTGGTCCTCGATCAGGGCCTGGCTGAAGCCGCTCAAGGCGCGCAGGGGGGCCCGCAAGTCGTGCGATACGGCGTAGGCGAAGCTGTCCAGCTCCTCGTTGGCCGCCCGGAGTTCGGCGGTTCGTTCGTCCACCCTGCGCTCCAGATCGGCATTGAGGCGGCGGATTTCCTCTTCCGCCTGCTTGCGCCCGGTGATATCCAGGGCAACCGCCATGGCGGCGGATACGCGGCCGTTCTCGTCATCGAGCGGAACATAATGCGTCCAAAGCGTGCGACTGCGGAGTTCCGTTTCGCAGCTGGTCATCTCACCGGAGAGCGCCCTGCGGAAATGTTCTTCAACGAACGGGTGCGTCCGTTCCTTGACGACTTCGCCGAACATGCGGCCCTCCAACTGTTCCCGCTCCATGCCGATTTCCGCTACAAGAGGGCCGTCCACGATGAGGTAACGCAGGTTCTCGTCGACCACGAATACTCCGCCCCCCGGTATGTTCCGGGCGATGGCACGGTAGAGCGCTTCGCTGCGTCGCAACGCTCCTTCCGTTCGCCGCCGTTCCGCAACCAGCCTGCCGACCCGCGCCATCAGCTCTTCGACCGAGAAGGGCTTGTAGACATAGTCTTGCACCCTCTCACGCAGGAGCTTCACCCGCAACGCGTCGTCGGCCTTGGCGGTGAGCATGACGATGGGCACATGTTCCAATCCCCGATGCCGGCGCAACGCCTCGACCATCTGGTCGCCGCTCATCCGGGGCATCATCACGTCGCTCAGGATCAGATCGGGGCTCAATGCAAGGGCCTTGTCCAACCCTTCCTGACCGTCGAAGGCGGTGGCGACCCGGTAGCGCCTTCCGAGGGCTTCCGCAACGAAGGCATTCATGTCGGGATTGTCCTCGACCACGAGGATGAGCGGCGCGTCCGCGGCCATGGGAGTCGCGCGTTCGGATGCGTCGCGCCGCTCGCGCAGCTCCTCGACCGCCTGCCGGCCGATTCCTTCGTCCAGAGCGCCCGGCGTGACCTGGAATTCGGTACCCTCGGGTGCGGTCAGCGGCAAGGTGACCGTGAATATCGCTCCATGGCCGGGGGCGTCCCCAACCTCGATCGCGCCGCCATGCAAGTCGATGAATTCCTTTGCGATGGCCAGCCCCAGGCCGGTGCCGCCGAAGCGGCGCGCGGCCCCGCCCTCCCCCTGCCGGAAACGCTCGAAGATGACCTCGCGCATGGCCACAGGCACGCCCGGTCCGTCATCCCGCACCCGGAGGACGGCATGCTTTCCTTCCGCGCGCAGGCTCAGGACCACCGCTCCGTCGACCGGTGTGAATTTGAAGGCGTTGGACAGGAGGTTGATCAGGATTCGCTGGCATTTCTCCGCATCGATCTCGGCGGGCAGTCCGTCGGGCGCCTCCACGGTGTAACGGATGCGCTTCTCCTCGGCCAGCGCTTCGAAATGGGAAGCCAGAAAACGGACCATCCGGACCAGGTCGATCCGGGCGTAATGCATATCCATCCTTCCGGCCTCGAGCTTCGCGATATCCAGCAGATCGCTCACATGGCGGTGGAGCAGCCGGGCGTTGCGTTCCACCACCT
>JAKAHZ010000051.1 GCA_021814615.1 Nitrospirota bacterium
GTTTGTCGGCTTTGACGTTCGGAAAATCAGACTTGCCGGCCATCAACATGATCGCCACGATGCCCAGGATAGTCCCCCCCAATGCGATCTGAACCACGTTCTGGGGCAGCGCGAGACCGATCATGGCACCGACGATCGCCGATGAGGACGCGATCAGGGCGACCGGGAGCGCAAGCCGGAGGCTCGCGAGATTCCGTTTCAGCAGACCAGGTCCTGCTGCAAGCGCCCCGGCGAGCGCGACCATAAGGCCGGCGCCTCGAACGAAATCAAGATTGAACGGGAAAAATCCACCAATGATCGGCACATAGAGTACGCCGCCGCCCACGCCGCCGAGAACAGCCATAATGCCTAAAATGAATGTTACGACAAAAAGAATAAGCGGCCAGCCCCACCACGGCATGGACGATTTCTGCATCGGAGCCGTATCCTTGGCCGGCGCCGCATCAGCCGCCGGTGCAACGGCGTGTGTATCGGCGGCAGCCGGCGTTTCAGCGGATGCGAATGCCGGCAGCGACATCAGTACACAGCAGATGATCACTCCCAACCCCACCAACCCCAATCTACGTACCATTTCCTGCCCCTTTCCTGAGAATTTCAGCATTTTTGGATGAAGAGAACGATATACGTGCAATATGCAACAGCCCTATTGTATTTTGCAAACAGCTTGTTATGTTATTATAACGACCGCCAGCTGTCAATGAAAAATCCTTAAAAGGCGTATTAAATCCTTCTTCAGCCGTATAAAAATCATTAATGAAGTATGGAACAGGAAACGGAAAAGAGCCGACGTGAGCGGATACGCTATCTGAAAGGATTGATCCGGCGCCTTAATAGACCGAGGGACTGCCGAGAGGGCGCGTCTTGAACCGCCGATAGACCCAGAGATACTGTTCCGGCTGCTCACGCACCACGCCTTCGATAGCCTCATTCATGCGCCGGGCGTCCCCGGCCGGATCGCCGGAGGGAAAATGCTCGAAGGGGGCTTCGAAACGGACCTCGAATCCCTGCCCTGCCGGCAGAATTCGATTATAGCACGGAATCACAACAGCATCGGTCAATTCCGCGATCCTGGCGAAAGCCGTCACCGTTGCGGTCGGAACTCCGAAGAAGGGCACGAAAACGGATTCCGCACCGCCGGGATCCTGGTCAGGCAGGTAGTAGAACGGCCGCCCTTCCCGGATCAGCCGGATGAGGGACCGCAGGTTCGATTTCCGCTCGAACAGAACGCCGCCGAACCGGGCCCGTTTGCGCAGCATGCGGTCCAGCACCTTGTCCCGCGACTCGCGATACATGGTGATCATGGGGCGCTCCGTGCTCAGTCGCAATCCGCTGAGGTCGAGCGCCAGGAAATGGGGGGCAAAAAGGATGATGCGCTTCCCGCTGCGCACGGCGTCGTCATAATGATGGCGGTCGCGGAGACGGACCAGCCGCGAAAGACGCTTCTTTGACGACCACCACGCGATGCCGTAGCTCATCACCATGACGCCGAGCTGGCCGAAATGCCGGTTCACCAGCCTGCGTCTGTCGCTTTCGGAAAGCTGCGGAAAGCAAAGGTCGATGTTCTTCCGGGCGATCCGTTTGAGCCGCGAGGGAAAGAGCGAGATCAGGAAACCGGCGCCGAGGCCGAACAGCCAGATCAGGCGGAAGGGCAGGAGGGAAATGAGCCGCATCAGCAGAATCCCTGCCAAGGTCGGCCATGATCGCGGGCGCAGCAGTGAGCGGATCTCTGTTGCGGTCATTCTGGTCGCTCGCAGGAGTGCATGGAAGCGTTCCGGCTCAGGGCCCCACGGTCAGGGAATAATCGACCTGCACGTTTCCCTTGAGGAGAATGAAGGGGCCCTTAGTATTCACCGTCACGTTGGGAATGCTGTTCGTATCGCTCAGATACGATGTGGTCTCGCCGGAAGCGAGAAATTCGGTTATCCGGTATTGCTGAGAGTTAGCGATGCTCGAATAGAGCAGGCTTTTCGTAAGAAGCGTATTGTCGCTGTAAACGAATATCTGAGGCGCAGAGAGCGTCGTGGCGCCCGATGTAACCAGAGAGAGGCTGACCGCGTAGGTGCCGGAGGGAGTGATCGTTGCTCCGCTGTACACATGGACGTAACCGGGGATGAGGGTGCCGGTTGCGGTTGCGGGCAAGGTCGTCGTCGCAAAGGATGTGAGCGCGGAGCCGGACAGGATGCGCAGATCGTAGAAAAACTGCGCGGTCATGTTCTCCTGTCCCGGCGTGCCGCTCAGGACAACGACATAATCCCCGTCCACGGGAGCAGTGAAGGATACTTCATAATAGGTGGCATCACCGGCAACGGGGGATGCTTCCGCCACCGGCGATTCATTGTCCAGGTAAGCCGCTTCGCTTGTGTAGATGCTCATGAGCAGATTCCCCTGGCCGATCTGGGTTTTTACGGTATACACAGAGCCGGTCTGGAGATGGCGAAGCGTAAAGTAGCGCTTGGCATCTATCTGAACGCTGCCGCTGACGCCGACGCCGTTGATGAACAGCTCGCCGGAGGAACGCGGGCCGCCGGGATGATGCGTGCCGCAGGACAGGACGGCGATCATCACCGACGTCAGCAGAACTATGAAGATGCTCAAAGTACGGAGTGTTCTCATCTGGGAGTATCCTATCGTGCGAAAGCCGCTATCCCTTCCGCTGCAGGAGCTGTTGCACCACATCCAGGATCCGGCCTGCCAGGTCCGATTTGTTCATCAGGGGGAGTTCGAGCATGGACCCGTCACGATCGATAAGGATGGCGCTGTTGGTATCGGCGCCGAATCCCTTTCCCGGCTGTCCGATCTCGTTGGCAACGATCAGGTCGAGGTTCTTGCGCCGCAGTTTCTCCCGCGCCCGGTCAACGATATCTCCCGTTTCCGCGGAAAATCCTACCAGCAGGGTTGTTCCCTTCCTCGCGCCTGCCTCGAGAAGAATATCGGCCGTCCGGTCGAGTTCGATCGACGTGCCAGCTTCTTCCTTGCGAATCTTGTGATCCACAGCGTGAGACGGCCGGAAGTCCGATACCGCAGCGGCCATGATGACCGCATCGCTCGAGGCCGCGCGACTGAGGACCGCCGTGCGCATCTCCGCGGCAGTAGTCACCGAGACCAGGTCCGTCCCCTGTGGCGCATCGAGAGAGGTGGGGCCGGCTACAAGCGTAACCCGGGCTCCCCGCTGGCGGGCAACACGGGCAAGGGCGAACCCCATTTTGCCTGTCGAGGGATTGCTGATGAACCTGACCGCGTCGATGGGCTCGCGGGTCGGACCCGCGGTTACCAGTATGTGCCTGCCGGCCAGGGTTCCTGAAGATGAAAGGACCGCAGCGACAGCATCAAGGATCCGTTCCGTTGATGCGAGCCTCCCCTGCCCTTGAACGCCGCAGGCAAGCAAACCCTCATCCGGCTCGACGAACCGGAAGCCCGCCTGAGCTAGGATTTCCCGGTTCCTGCGCGCGATCGGATTGCCGTACATGCGGTCGTTCATGGCGGGCGCCATGATGACGGGGCAGGCGGCTGCGGCCAATGCCGTGGATAGAGCGTCGTCGGCGATGCCGGTGGCTGCCTTTGCAATGCTGTTTGCCGTCGCCGGTGCGACGAGCACCACGTCGATGCCCTCGGTCACCGAGACATGGCCCATGGCACCCCAGCCGCTGTCGGAGAATTCATCGGCCAGCACCGGCCGCCCCGACAGCGCCGCAAAGGTCATGGGGGAGACGAAACGGGCGGCGTTTCTCGTCATGACGACGCGCACCTCGGCGCCCCGTTCCATCAGACGCCGAAGAATATCGGCTGCCTTGTACGCCGCGATGCTCCCGCTCACTCCCAGAAGGACACGCTTGCCGGACCACATGGCTCCCCCGCGTTACTCTTCCGAGTACCCTTCCCCGCTGCCGGACTCCTCGGCGTCCTCTTCTGCTTCCGATTCTTCCTGTTCGCCCGCGGCCTCCGGCTCGCCGGATGCACCCTCTTCCTTTTCTTCCTGCGAATCCGTCAGGTAGGCGGACAGCTCCTTGCGAATTTCCTCTTCCTTGGCGGAAAGCTGCTCTTCGAGCTGTTCCTGCTCCTTCCGCTTGCGGAATTCTTCCTTGGCCTTTTTCGCATCCTCGCCGGTGATGATCTTGTATTCACCGAGAAGGCTTTCCTCGAGCGCCACGGTCGTGTCCTTGATCGACCGGGAGATCACCAGCGGCTGTTCTCCCGCCGACAGCTCGCGCACACGCTGCGACGAGATGTGCACCAGCCGGAACTTTGAATCATAGACCTGTCGGTTGATCTCGATGGGAAGCGAAATGATGTCTTCAGCCTGTTTTGCCATACTGCACCTCCTGTATTCAGTGAGTACTGTTTATTTCAGCAACGTATCGATCCAGTCGTGTTTCAGCATTGTCGTCCGGCAGCGTTCTGCGACGACGATGGAGCGCAGCTCGGACAATGCGCGTTCAAAATCCCGATTGACGATGATATAGTCATACAGCGAATATTCGCGGATTTCATCTGCCGCCCGCTGCAGGCGTTTCCGGATCTCTTCATCGCGGTCCGATTTCCGGTTCCTGAGCCGCTCTTCGAGGATCGCCATCGATGGCGGCATGATGAACACGAAAACCGCTGTCTGATAATGTTCTTTGATCTGACGGGCCCCCTGGGTATCGATGTCAAGAATGATATCGGTCCCTTCCCGGATCATATCATTCAGGACCCGCTTCGAGGTCCCATAGAGATTCGAATGCACATGGGCATGCTCGGCGAAATCGCCTGCGTCGATCATATCGCGGAACCGATCTTCGGAGATAAAAAAGTAATCCCGGCCGTCGATCTCCCCCGGGCGCGGTTTGCGGGTCGTGTAGGAGATCGAATGGGTCAGGCGGTCCAGCGAATCGGTAATAGCCTTGCACAGGCTCGTCTTGCCGGCGCCGGACGGTGCGGACACAACGAACAGGATGCCTTCACGCTCGATCACGCTCACCTCCGCCGGAGAACTGCCGGTCCGGATTCGCCGCATGGCCCGCGGCGGGCAGGATCGCATCGAACGCAGCGTCTGTTGTGCAGCTGCCGACCATCCTGTTCACCTGCCGGTTCTTGCTCGGTCTATTCAATGTTCTGCACCTGTTCCCTGACCTTCTCCAGTTCAGCTTTTGCCGTGACCACCTGCACGGAAATCGCGGCATCCTGCGCCTTCGAAGCGATGGTGTTCACTTCCCTGCCCATTTCCTGGATCAGGAAGTCAAGCTTCCGCCCCACGGGCTCCGCCCCCGCTCCGGAGATCATCCGGCGGAACTGCACCAGGTGGCTGTCCAGACGGGTCAGTTCCTCGGTGACGTCGGTCCGCTCCGCGAGGATGGCGATCTCCTGTGCCACCCGCGCAGGATCGGGCTGTTCTGCCAAGAGTTTCTGCAGGGCTTCGTTCATCCGCCGCTGTTCCTGCGCCACAGTTTCGGGCGCGCGCAGGCGGACCTGAGCGGCGATGCCCGCGATCGTTTCCAGTCTTCCGGCAATGTCCCGTACCAGCGCCGCGCCTTCGGTCTCCCGCATGGAGCGCAGGCCTTCAGCGGCGCTCTCCATGGCGACGTACAGCTGGGTCCAGAGCGCCTCGACATCCTCTGAAATTTCTTCCCGAACGATGACGTCGGGCAGCGACGTGATCAGCGAGAGATCAGCCTCTCCCGAAAGCCGAAACCGTTCCTTCAGTTCCCGGAGGGCCCCCACGTACTGGTTCGCCAGATCGTGGTTGACGACCAGCCGGAAGGGATTTGCGTCGCCGCCGCTCCGGTTGACGAATACGTCGATCCGCCCCCGCGAGAAGCGGTCCTGCACGGCCTTGCGGATGCGCGGCTCCAAGGCGGCCAGGCTCCGGGGTGTTTTCACCTGCACATCGAGATACCGGTTGTTTACCGAGCGCATCTCGACGCTGATCGTCCCTGCCGGCCCCCGGGCCTCGCCACGGCCGAAGCCGGTCATGCTGCGAATTTCCGTCATTTCCGGATCCTGTCTTACTGTCTGGCAATGGGCGTTTCGACTGTGGGTGCGAACTTGAACGTATAAATGTACGTATCTCCCAGAAAATGCGTTTCCACTTCCCAGGCAGTCGATATAGTCATTTTTCTTGCGTTGGCATCTTTTCGTACGATAAACGAATCCGCGGTGAGCGGAAGATCGAGTTCCTTCGCCTTGGCCACGAGGTTGGCCATCATTTCCTCATCTTTGAGGAACTGGGCGGCATTCGCCTTGGCGGATACTTCCATGGTGTCCTGCATACGATAAAAATCCATGTACACCGGCACGATCTTGATTGCAACATAGGTGCACAGCCCCAGGAGAAAGACCCAGAAAAAGACCGCAAACCTGCTCGCTCCCGACTCGTTTCTCAGCATGCGGAATTCCTCCCTACCGTCTATTTGATAAGCTGCCCGATGCGATTCCATCGAAGCAATCGTCCCTGTTCGCCGTCCCAGGACCAGTAAATGATGAGCGCTTTGCCGAGAATCTTGTCGAACTTTACGAAGCCCCAGACGCGGCTGTCCTGGCTGTTGTCGCGGTTGTCGCCCATGACGAAGACCGATTCCGGCGGAACCAGCCAGGGCCCGTCGTTCCGCTGCGCCTGATCGTAGAGATACTGGATCTCATGCGACACTGTCCCGAGCTGTTCCCGGTAGAACCGCGGCGTGCCGGATTGACCTTGTTCAACACTGGCGTCCGCAGGAGGAGAAGACGGCGTGATCCGAACAGGCTCGTCGTTGATCATCAGCGTGCCGTTCACGATCTGTATTTTGTCCCCCGGGAGGCCGATGATGCGCTTGATGAAGTTTTTGTCTTCGTCGCCGGGATAGCGGAAAACGATGATATCCCCCCGCTTCGGCAGATACCACGAAAAGATCCTGCTGTCCACGAAGGGGATGCGCGGGCCATAAACGAATTTGTTCACGAGCAGATGGTCGCCGACGGCGAGTGTCGGGATCATGGAGCCCGAGGGAATCTTGAACGCCTCGACGACAAACTGGCGGATGAACAATGCAATCACCGCAGCTATCAGGAACGGCTCGATCCATTCCTTGTAAAACGTTTTTCTTGGTTTGCCTGACTGCACCTGATCCTCTTCCGACATTTCCCCTCCGGCCTTCCGCTATTCCCCGACCTTGAGCACCGCAAGGAAGGCTTCCTGCGGAAGCTCGATACTGCCGATCTGCTTCATCCGCTTTTTGCCTTCCTTCTGTTTCTCCAGAAGCTTCCGTTTGCGCGTGATGTCCCCGCCGTAACACTTCGCCGTCACATCCTTGCGCAGCGCCCGAACGGTCTCGCGGGAAATGATCTTCGTCCCGATAGCCGCCTGGATGATCACCTCGTACATCTGGCGCGGAATGACTTCCTTGAGCTTCTCGGCGAGCTGTCGTCCCCGGATCGCGGCCTTATCCCGATGGGTGATGAGGGAAAGCGCATCGACCGGCTCGCCGTTCATCAGCATGTCCAGTTTCACCAGGTCGGACTCGACATATCCGGACAGGTCATAATCCAGCGACGCGTATCCCTTCGTCAGGGACTTCAGCCGGTCATAGAAATCCATGACGATCTCGTTCAGCGGAAGCTCATAATGGATTTGAACGCGGTCCTTGGTGATATAACTGATGTCCTTCTGAATGCCTCGCCGCTCCTGGCACAGGGCGATGAGCGCACCGACATAGGTCTCCGGCGTGATGAGGGTGGCCTTGATAAAAGGTTCCTCGACCTTCAGTATTTCCTGCACATTGGGAAGCTTCGCCGGATTATCGATCAGCACGACCTCTCCATTGTGTTTGGTGACCTTGTAGACCACCGTAGGTGCCGTGGGGATCAGGGTGAGTTGGAACTCCCGCTCCAGCCGCTCTTTGATGATGTCCATATGGAGCAGCCCCAGGAATCCGCACCGGAACCCAAAACCCAGCGCCAACGATGTTTCCGGCTCGTAGGTGAATGAAGAATCGTTCAACCGGAGTTTTTCGAGAGCGTCCTTGAGGTCTGCATAATCGTCGCTGACCGTCGGATAGAGCCCCGAAAAAACCATGGGTTTCACTTCTTTGTAGCCCGGGAGCGGCTGTCCGGTCGGATTCAGCGCGTCGGTGATGGTGTCGCCGATCTTTGCGTCAGCCACGCGCTTGATGCCTGCGATGATATACCCAACTTCGCCGGGCAAGAGTTCATTCTTTTGGGCCATCTTGGGCGTGAACACACCGACGGACTGGACCTCGTGTATTGCGCCGGTCGCCCAGAGCTTGATCTTCTGATTCGGACGCACGGCCCCTTCGACGACTCGAACCAGAACGACGACCCCTTGATAGGTGTCGTACCATGAGTCGAACAGCAGCGCCTTCAGCGGAGCATCGGATTCACCTTCGGGCGCGGGAATGTTCTTAATGACCGATTCCAGGATTTCCTTGATCCCGATGCCCTGCTTGGCACTGGCCGGAATGGCGCCGGATGCATCAAGGCCGATAACGTCCTCGATCTGATGCTTCGACTCCTCGACATTTGCGCTGGGGAGATCGATCTTGTTGATCACCGGGATGATCTCGAGGTCGCGGTCGAGAGCAAGATAGACGTTTGCAAGCGTCTGGGCCTCGACGCCCTGGGATGCGTCCACGACGAGCAGAGCGCCTTCGCAGGCGGCCATACTGCGTGATACCTCGTAGGTAAAATCGACATGCCCCGGCGTATCGATGAGATTCAGCACATAGTCCCTGCCGTCCGAAGCCTTATAGGCAAGCCGCACCGCATGGGCCTTAATGGTGATGCCCCGTTCCCGCTCTAAGTCCATGTCGTCCAGCACCTGGTCCCTGCCTGCTGCGGCCATCTCGCGGTCCGAAAGGGCTCCGGTGAATTCCAGAATGCGGTCTGCCAACGTTGACTTGCCGTGGTCGATATGAGCGATGATGCAAAAGTTTCTGATATGCGAATTCGACATAATTCTCCGAGGGAATACGGCGCCCCGTGGGGCGTCCCCCCGTAATCCTAGGCCTGTGCCGTCCTCTGCAGGGCAATTGCCGCCGCCCCGATCATGCCGGCGTCGTCGCCCAGCGCCGAGGGAACGATCTGCGCCCGTTCTGCGGGAAAGGCAAAAGCACGCTTGGCGATCTCCTCGCGTGCCGCTGCGATGAACAGTTGCCAGGCGTCTTTCACTCCCCCGCCGATGACGATCATCTCGGGGTTGAAAATATTGATGAGGTTTGCGATTCCGATGCCCAGTGAGCGGCCCATGCGGGACATGACGTCGCAAGCAACCGTATCTCCGCTTCTGGCCCTTTCATAGATCTGTTCAGACGTCAGCCCTGCGGAAGCGGCTCCTGTTTCCGCGAGCCGCTCCTGATAGGTCAGAACGATGCCCCGGCTCGACGCGTACATTTCGAGGCAACCCCTGTTGCCGCAGCCGCATTGCCGGCCTTCGGGAAAGATGGTCATGTGTCCCACTTCGCCGGCCATGCCGTCTGCACCCTGCCAGATCCTTCCGTCCAGGACGATCCCGCCGCCGACGCCCGTGCCGAGCGTGAGCAGGATCATGCTGTTGATGCCTTTCGCGGCACCTAGCCATTGTTCTCCCAGAGCAGCGGCATTGGCGTCGTTTTCCACGAATACGGGAATGCCGAGCGGCCGCTCCAGTTCCTCCTTGAGCGGCAGGTTGTTCCAATCGGGGAAGTTGGGGGATTTGACCACAATTCCGCGATGAGCATGGATCACGCCCGGCGCTCCCACACCAACCGCTGCGACCGCCAACCCTCTCTGCTCTGCATTCTTGCGCTGCCTGTTGATGCTGTCTACCAGCTTGCGTATGACCTGTTCGTATCCGCCGGCGGCATGGGAATCCTCTTTCTTCTTGTCAAAAAGAATCCCCTCGGGGCCCAATAAAGCCGTTCGCAGGTTTGTGCCCCCCAGATCGACACCAATGACCGCCCTGGCCACCACGCGCTCCTAAACCCTCATAAATAAAGGATATTCCTGATAGTCTGTTAAGCTGTTAATATTATCATAGTGACTGGGAAATGTAAACAATTTAGTTCTGAACAGGCTGATTTTCTCCGTCCCCTGCTGCGTAGAAATAGTAGCAGGAAGGCTGGAAATTGCGCCGGCGCGCAGCCTCATTTCAAGACCATCACACGTTCCCGCGCATTGTTTCGGAGGCGTTTATTGACGGGACAAGAGCATATCAGGACGCTTTGAGACACCGCACGATTTCCCCGGCGTACATGCGGTGATAGTCCTTCTGCGGATACATGTTCTCAATGGAGGGATCAAGGAACTGCTGAGGCAGGATGTCCTGGAAGTAAACCTTCCTGCAGGCAAGCACAAGCCGCGCCTCCTGGAAGGAAATGAATCCGTTGTCATCGAAGGGCGTCAATCCCGCTCCCTGCATTTTGTCCGTATTCCGGCCTGAATGAGATCCGCAGAATTGGAGCGCTTTCCGATGCCGCTCCCCGAAGAAGGAAAGGGTGAACCTGTCGCCCCTTTCCATGAATTCATAGGTGTATCTCGTCGGCCTGACGAAGCAAAACACCACCTTCCGCTCCCAGAGAACTCCCAGGCCGCCCCAGCTCGCTGTCATGGTGTTGAATTTTTCCTGTGTTCCCGCCGTTATCAGCATCCAGTCTTTGCCGATCAGTGTGAACGGATTGTCCGTCAGCTGCTCCGGCGCGATTGTTTCGAATCCCATGTTCCACCTCCGTCTGATAGTGTTTCGATGATTCTCCAATGCAGCAGAACCGTTCATCAGTTGTTTTCCCGAGGAGAGGGTGAAAGGACCGGCGGGTTATCGTTTTGCCGCCCCCATGGACATGCCGGAGATGATCCGGTCCAGGAAGAGCGTATACAGGAGGGCAACGGGGATGCTCGCGATCAGCGCCCCGCCCATCAAGGCGCCCCAGTAAAACACGTCTCCGCGCACCAGTTCCGTGGTCATGCCGATGCCGATGGTCTTTTTCGCCGAGTCCTGGATGAAAGAGAGCGCGTAAATGTACTCATGCGCAACGAGAGTGAACGAAAATACCACGACAGTGATGATTCCCGGCACTGAAAGAGGAAGGAGCACCCGTGCCATCGCACCCACCCTGCTGCAGCCGTCCACAAGCGCCTGTTCCTCGATGTCCTTGGGAATGGACTTGAAGAAGCTCATAAGGAGCCACGTGCAGAACGGCACGGTGAACGTCGGATAGACGAGAACCAGCGACCAGAGCGAGTTTTGGAGCCCCAGGAACGACACGATCCGCGAAAGCGGAATGAAGAGCAGCGTCGGAGGGACGAGATAGGTCAGGAAGATGCCGATGCCCACGTTCTCCCCCCACCTGCCCGCGAGCCTTGCCAGGCTGATCGCCGCAGGAACCGCAAGAAGCACCGTGATCACGACAACCGCGATTCCGACGAGAACCGTGTTCAACAGGAATCGCACATAGAGCGTCTGATTGAACAGCAGGTCAAGGTGCTCAAGCGTCGGCCCCTCGTTCAGCCAGAAAGGATTGTTCAAGGGATTGAAGAGGTCATGGCTCTTTTTGAACATGGTGATGAGCATGATATAAAACGGGCCTGCCGAGAAGATGATGAACATGCTCAGCGCGCCGTAGAAATAGGTTTTGGAGAAGAACTTTTTCATTATATTGATCTGGAGAAGAAACCTTCATTGAACCGCCAAATCGCGAAGGACGCAAAGGAAATCCCCTCCCTCGGGATTGTGCCTTTCTTCGCGCTCTTAGCGTCTTCGCGGTGAAATATTGCTTCGGTCTTCTCTTTACGTCACTACCGCCTTCTTCGCAATTCGGAGCACCACCGCCGCCACGCCCGCGAGCACCGGGAAGAAGAAGATCGCCACCGCAGCGCCCTGAGCCAGGTCGCCGCCCTGGATGCCCTTGAGGAACGCAAGGCTCGCGAGCACCTGCGTGCTGTTATCCGGCGGTCCGCCCTTGGTAAGCACCCAGACCACGGTCATGTCCGTGAAGGTGAAGAGCGTGGAGAAGAGCACGGTCACGCTGATCACCGGGAGGAGCAGCGGCAGCACGATATGGAAGAGCCTGCGGAAGTACCCCGCCCCGTCAACCTGCGCCGCCTCGATCACCTCCCGCGGTATGGAATTCATCCCCGCGATACGGATCATCGTGGCGAGCGGCAAGAGCCGCCAGACATGGACGACGATGACCGATGCCATGGCAAGGTCGGGCCTCCCCAGCCAGTAGAGATTGCTCATCGGCCCGAGCAGATCACCCGGCTTTCCCAGGAGCCCCCAGGTACGGAGCAGCCAGTCGATGGGGCTGAACACGGAATCGAGGAACCAGAGGTAGCCGATGGCGCCCAGCGCGATCGGCGCGGTCCAGGGAAGCATGATCAGGAACCGGATCAGCCACTTGAACCGGAACTCCCGCATCAGGAGTTCCGTCAGCATATTGGAAAGAACCAGGACCGTGGCGATGGACGTGAAGGTGAAGATGCAGGTGTTCAGAAGCGATTTGAGGAACGTGGGATCGTGAAGCACCGCTGCGAAATTCCTGAAGCCGACCATCTGGAACTCGGGGTTGCCCACGGTAACATTGCTGAAGCTGTAGACGAAGGCCATGAGGAACGGGAAACCGACCAGCAGCACCATGTAGAGCGCCACCGGCGTGAGCATGAGCGGCGCCAGCACCGATTCCCGCTCGAGGATGCGCGGCGTCTTCATGGCCGGATCCTCTCGCCGGTCTTCGGATCGAAGCGCCGCAGTTCCTGGCTGCAGACCGCGAACTCGTGTTCGTCCCCCTCCTTCAGATTCAGCCGGAAGGAATGGTTCGCGATGACCTTTGCCTTCCCGATGGTCCCGTACACCAGCCGGTGCGACCCCAGGTCCTCGACCCGCTCGACCAGGAGCTTGAGCCGCATGCAATCCTTGTCGGGCAGCGCCTCGGCGGGAAGGAGCGCCTCGGGACGGAAGCCCAGGATGACGCCGTCCTGCTCCATGAAATTCATCGGCGGTATGCCGACGAACCCCGCGACAAACATGTTCTGGGGATCGTTGTAGATCGAATAGGGAGAGCCGACCTGGCGGACCGTTCCCTCGTGCATTACGGCGATCCGGTCCCCCAGTCCCATTGCCTCGGCCTGGTCGTGGGTCACGTAGATCGTCGTAACGTTGATCTCGCGCTGAAAGAGCTTCAACTCCTCGCGAGCCGTATGGCGGACTTTCGCATCGAGGTTCGAAAGCGGCTCGTCCATAAGCAGCACCTTCGGCCTCCTGACGAGCGCGCGCGCGATGGCCACCCGCTGGCGTTCCCCGCCGGAGATGCGCGACGGCAGGCGATCGAGCAGATGACCGATGCCGAGAAGTCCGGCAGCCCATTCCACTTTCTTCCGGATGTCCTCGCGCGGCATTCCTTCGACGGTAAGAGGAAAGGAAATATTTCCGAATACTGTCTTATGCGGGTAGAGCGCATAGCTCTGGAAAACCATGGCAATGCCCCGGTCGCGCGGCGGAAGGTCATTCACCGTCTGTCCATCGATGATGATCTGTCCTCCCGTCGGCTTCTCGAGGCCCGCCACGAGCCGCATCAATGTGGTTTTGCCGCTCCCGGAGGGCCCCAGGAGCACCAAGAATTCCCCGTCGCCGATCTCCAGGTCGATGCCGTCGACGGCCTTCACGCCGTCAAAGTGCTTTTTGATCCCCGCCAGATGTACGTTCGCCATAGGTTAATATAGTTGAAAGCCTTCTATTTACCACGGAGGCACGGAGAACACAGAGGAAACATTCAACGCTGAAACACCTTATGAACACGGTATGATTAACGCTGCAAAGACAGGCATAATCCTTGCGCACCATTCTTAACAGCGTCATTCATAGGTTCTTCAGCGTCACTCTGCGTTGAATCCTTTCGCTTTCTCCGTGTTTCCGTGCCTCCGTGGTGGAGATTGACTTGCGATATCTACTTCTTCCCGCCGATTAGCCCCTGGGCCCGCCACTTGTCGAAGATGACCTTGCACTGCTCATGCGCCTGTTTCACCGATTCCTCGGCAGACTGCTTGCCCTGGGCCACGCGGGCGAACATGCCGGGCAGCACGAATGTGCCGAAGATCTCGCCCTCCGCCGGGTTTGACGTGCCGGGGAAACCGACGTTCACGCTCCACTTCTCCGCGTCCTTGAGCGGCAGCAGTTTATCAGTGCGCTCTCCGGGAAGCGCGAAGGGGTCCTTGGCGAACCATGCATTGTGCAGGTCACGCAGGTGTTTCGCATGAGCGACGGCGGGATAGCCCCGCTCGCCAGCGGGGATCGCCGTATTGAAGAAGGACGGCGAGTTGTAGAGTTTGCTCTCCCAGATGGCCCGATCGTAGTTCGCGACGCGATCGAGCAGAAACTTCTTCGCCAGGTCGGCGTTCTTTTCCGCGAATTTGGGGATCACGGTCACATAGATCACGTGTTCGCAGGCATGCGCCGTACCGCGCGGCCCCTTGAGCGCCGGAGTAAAGAAGATGTCCTTGGCAACCTCGGGAACGTCTTTCTGGGCCGACCGGTAGGCGGAGACCGAGTTCAGGATGTACGACGCCTTGCCGGCGATCAGCAGCTGGTTGTTCGACGCGGCGGTCCAGCCGAAGACCTCCGGCGTCATGGTCTTCTGGTACAACTCGACCATGAACTTCACCGCATCGACCGTGTTCTTGTTGTCCAGGATGACGTTCGAGCTGTCATCCTGGATGGAGCTGTCGAAGGACCAGAGAAGCGTGCGTTCGGCCATGTTGGTGTCGAGCTCCTGCGAGATGCCGATGCCCATCTGGATGCCCTGCTCGTTCTTGATCTTCGACCCGTAGACGATCAGGTCCTCCCAGGTAACCGGCCCGTCAGGCTTGCCCGCCTTCTCCCAGAGGGACTGGCGGTAATCGCCCGGGTCGATGGTCCAGCCGTGGCAGAAGCCGTAGTACTTCTTCGTATGGGGATTGTAGGAGCTCCGCGTAGCCACCGGCAGCTGTTTCCCGAAGCGTTTCTCCGCTTCTTTATTGAGGTCTGCCAGGTCCATCACGCTCGGTTCGAAATCCGACGGCGGATCGATGAATTCCACAATATCGTGGCCCTTGCCTGCAGCGACTTCGGAAGCGAAAGTGCTCCTGAGATCGGCAAGGCCGATATGGTCCACGATCACATCTATATTGTTCTTCTCGCCCCACTCCTTGGCCCACTGGTCGAACCATTTGTCGTGCGTGGGGACGAAATGGCTCCATTGCAGAATCCGGAGCGTGCGGCGGCCGGGGGTCTGCGCCAGCACGTCATTGAGGAATGCGGGCCCGGCTGCGATTGCGACCGCTCCCACACCCATGTCCTTGATGAATTCCCGTCGAGAAAATTTACGCTTCATAACGCCCTCCTTGACAAGGCATGATCGGACCTTCGGTCCGTCTGGTGCCGTGCTGAACGTCCGCACAAACATGCCTCGCCGGAAGAGCGAGATCACGGCAAGCGGCGTTCTCTGGATCGGTCGATCAGGGGAAGAAATGTGCGGCCTAAGAACATCCGCCCTCCCCTGCCTAAAGCGTACTACAGGTACCCGGTCTTGGCAAGACAAGCGCAGAAAAAGGATCAGGCGTCTTCGCGGGAAGAGCCGCCGGTGTCGCGGGATCGCAGTTCTTCAACGGACTGACGAAGCAGGGCGATCTCCTGAGCAAGCTGTTTGTTCTTCTCCGTAAGGCCGGAGATGACCGCCGAAAAGTGGAGCGTGATCAGGAGCAGGAACAGAAAGGCAAGGAGGAAGAGCAGTGACGGCGGATAGAAAATACCGACGAGGCGGGAGATGTATTCGAGGAGACCCCGGGAAAGGGAGAGGACGAGCAGCACACAGCCGGAAAAGAGCCACAAGAGCGAATAACGTTCCTTCAGCCTGCCCCGCCGGACCATTTCGAACACGACCAGGAGGAGCGTTGCGCTCCCCGTGATCGCTATGATCTTGACGATGTCCATACACACCTCATTTCTTCAGCACGTCGATGAACACGGCAAGGAGCACCTTGATCATATAGTACACGGACCGGATCGGCGTGATGGAGGATTTCCCGCCTGTCCGGTCGCGCATGGAAACCGGGACTTCCTCGATCACCCGTCCCCCTCGGTGGAGCAGCACGAGGCTTTCCACCTCGGGGTAGTCCTCGGGATACCCCCGTTCGAAGAAGGCAATTGCCTTCCTGTTCGCCGCCCGGAATCCCGAGGTGGTATCGGTCACCCGCATCCCGAGCATTGCGGACAGAACGTTCGAGAACACCCGGATGCCGATCTTCCGGAAAAACGGGGGACGGTAGGAACCGGGCGTCAGGAACCGCGACCCCACGGCAAGATCGGCCCTGCCGGCGATGACCGGCGCCAGGAGAGCGGGAATCTCCGCTGCCATGTGCTGGCCGTCCCCGTCGAACTGCACGGCGATATCGTAGCCCTTCGCACGCGCATACCGGTATCCGGTCTGCACGGCGCCCCCGATCCCGAGGTTGAAGGGAAGCGTGACGACCGCGACGCCTTCCTGCCGCGCCTTTTCCGCAGTGCGGTCCCGCGATCCGTCGTTCACCACGAGGATATCCCCTTCGGCGAAGCGGGTGCGAAGGTCCTGGATCACGCCGGGCAGGCTCTCTTCTTCGTTATATGCGGGAATGATGATCAGTATTCTGGCCATGGCTCGCGCCGCGAGGCATGGGTTCCCCGCGCAGAACTATGATAATCAATAACCCCAGGACAGTCAATCGGGAAAGCGAAGGGGAACGAAAATCGCCGGATGGATCGGGTGACACGGGTGACGTAGAGTATTGACAACGCACACTTTTTTTGTTATTGTAAAGAAAATTCCTGCTTACGGAGACGTGGTCCGGAGAGTAATGAAAAGACGGGCATACCTCATTCTCGCTGTCTGTACAGCAGCCGCATGGATTTCCCTGCCGGCTCAGGCGGACATCTACCAGTACGTGGATGAGCAGGGTGTCGTGCATTTCACGAACGTTGAGGGCGGCAGGATACGAAGGACCGTCAAGGTGCACCGTGAACTGCCGAACCCGAAAGCCGCGTCCGCCAAAGAGCCGTCCGCAGAGAGCAAGCAGGTCCGACCGGACACCATCCCCGCGTCCTATTCCGAATCCATCAACACAGCCTGCGAAAAGTACGGCGTCGATCCCTCCCTCGTCCATGCCATCATCAAGGTGGAATCGGACTTCAATCCCTTCGCGATCTCGAGCAAAGGAGCCATGGGGCTCATGCAGCTCATGCCCCAGACCGCGACTGACCTGAATGTGAAGAACAGCTTCAGTCCCCATGAAAACATTGAAGGCGGCGTACGGTATCTGCGCTATCTCCTGGACCGGTACGAAGGCAACCTGAAGCTCACGCTCGCAGCCTACAACTCCGGGGAATCGGCGGTGAAACGGTGGGGAACCGTACCGCCATTCAAGGAGACGCAGGATTATGTGCGCAGGATCCTGGCAATCTACCGCGGCCAGGGGAAATCCTCTCTGGCCCCCCGCTACACCATCTACGTGGGATACAATCCCGACGGTTCGCTCCTCCTGACCGACAATCCTTCGAACCATCCGGAAAAGACGCTCCATCGGAAGATGGAACGGAACCTCTAGTCCTTCACGATCACACCTTCCGCATCACGCCAACCACCTTGCCCACGATCCGCACTTCATCGGCCCGGTACAGCAGGGGCCGCATGGAGCTGTTCTCGGGCTGCAGACGAACGGTCTCCCCTTCATGAAAGAACCGTTTTACCGTTGCTTCACCCTCGACAAGGGCCACAACGATATCCCCGTTCCGCGCCGCAGGCTGCTCGCGCACGAGCACCGTATCCCCGTCGAGGATGTGCGCATCGATCATGCTTTCCCCTCGCACGGCAAGGCAGAAAACGCGGTGATCCGCGCGCAGGGCGAAGAGCGCCCGGTCCACGGCAACGTCCCCTTCCCTGTTCTCCGGCGAGTCCACGGGAACGCCGGCAGCGACGCGGCCGAGCAGCGGAACCGCTGCAACCTGCCTTTTCCCTGCCGCGCCGGAGATCGCAATGCCGCGGGAGCGGCCCCTGCTGCGGGTGATGAGCCCCCGCCGCTCCAATGCCTGCAGATGGCGCTCTACGCCGTTCGTCGAGGCGATGCCGAACCGCTCGCCGATCTCGCGCATCGTGGGCGGCATGCCGTTGGCGCTCGTCGCCTCGCGGATGAAATCGTAAACAGCCTGCTGCCGCGCCGTGATCTCCGTTCTCTCCCTCATCTGCATTGCCTCTTTCCGGTGAATGCTCCACACAGGTCACGGAAGGAGCACTCATGCTGTTTTACTTGCGAGCGAAACGAACAACCTGGACGATCGATTGCCGCTGAGGATAACTGTATTTAGCCACAGACGCTTGAATCAGTATTCCCGCATGCCCCCGGGCCGCCAGGCCGGCGAGATGACCCTGCCGTGCATGAACCGTTCTGCCAGCGTTCCCCAGGTCACGGTGAATTCGCCGTACCGATCGTTGATCTTGTCCATGGCGCCGGTGAGAAAGGACTTGCGCCGCTCTTCCGTGAACAGGGGGATCTGGTCCGAGCTTCGTTCGAGAGTGGACAGGCTTACGCCCACGAGCCGCACGGGCTGCTCCAGGGTCAGCCTCCGGAAGATTTCCATGACCGCCGCATGGATGTCCAGCCCCAATGAAACCGTCTGAGAGAGACGATGCTGGCGCGAGAAGGTCGTGAAATCCGCATACCGCAGCGTGAGGCAGACTGTCCGTCCCCGGTACCGGCCGCGCCGCAGCCTCCTGCCGACCTTCTCCGAGAGCTGCAGGATATGGCGCTCGAGCTGTTCGCGGTCAGCGCAATCCTGTTCCAAGGTCATGCTGTGGCCGATGGACTTCGCATCGGTCCGGTCCTGATGCTCGAGCGGAACAACGTCATCGTGATCAATGCCGCGGCCCATCTGCTGCAGCCGCTCTCCGAGCACGCCGAACCGGCCGGCGAGATCACGAAGCTCGGCGCGGCCCAGTTCGCCGCAGGAGCGGATGCCCATGCCGGCAAGCTGCCTTGTCAGATTCGGCCCGATGCCGCAGAGCTCCTTCACCGGCAGATGCTCCAGCACCTCGGGAACATCGATGGCGTCGATCACCACGATCCCGTCGGGCTTCTGCATGTCGCTGCCGAGCTTGGCGAGCAGCTTGTTGGGGGCGATTCCCACGGAGCAGGTGAGCCCCTCCTCAGCCCAAATAGCCTCCTTGATCGCCACGGCAATGCGCAGACCGTCGCCGAAGAGCGCTTCGCATCCCGTCACATCCAGGAACGCCTCGTCGATGGAGAAGAGTTCGACAGCCGGCGTGAAGCGCTCCCAGATCCTGATCAGCCGCTTGCAGGTATGGGAATACTTGTCGGGATCCGCGGGAACGAAGCGGATCTCCGGGCAGCGCTGGCGGGCCTCATGATACATCATGCCGGTCCTGACACCGAAGGCGCGCGCTTCGTAGGAGGGCGAGAGCACCACGCCCCGCTTTTCCGATCCGATCACCGCGATCGGCCGCTTGCGCAGGAAAGGATCGGCGCGCTGTTCAACGGAGGCAAAAAAGGCGTTCATGTCGATGTGCAGAATGGTCCTTCCGGTGTCAATCGGCTGCATGGCGAATCTCCCAGTTCAGCGTGATCATGTTATAGCAGAGCTCATAGAGCCCCAGCCCGTCGGTCACGGAGAAATGCAGAAAGGAGGTATATCCCTCCTGCGTCTTCCAGGAAAAAGCGGTCTCGCGGATCCGCACCTGTCGTCCATTCCAATCGAACCAGACCGGCCGGAGCTGCCCCCTGCTGAAAACGGCTCCGACACGCACCTGTTCGTTCACCTCGATCGTCATGAAAAACATTATAGTGAACATTTGTTCACCTGTCAAGAGAAAGATTGCTCCCCTCGTTTCTCTTTAAATGTCGGGCTGAATCCAGGCCGGATACCCGTGCGACTATTCGCGGTTCCTTCCCTGTCCCGGGCAGTCATTCCCCGTTCCGAGTCGGAATTGCAGTCGTTATAATGATTCATCGTCCCGAGCCTCACCGTAATACTTCCCGCTGAAGTCCTGATCGGTCTGAAACCTGCTTTGTTATAATTACGAAAGCATCTGCAGCATACTTCGTCATCTGCCAAGGAGGATCGTGCGATGAACAAGGGATGGATCGTTACCGCATCCGGCCTGGGCCTCAATCTTGCGCTGGGCATCCTCTATGCCTGGAGCATTTTCGGCAAGCAGCTGACCGAGCCCATCGAAAGCGGCGGATTCGGATGGACCAAGACCGAGGCCACGCTCCCGTACACGATCGCCATCGCCTGTTTCGCTATCATGATGGTCCCCGCCGGCCGTCTCCAGGACCGGCTGGGCCCGCGCCGCGTCGCGACCGCAGGAGCGATCCTGACCGGCGCCGGCTTGATCATCGCCAGTTTCGCATCCCCCGCTGCCGCCTTCCCCGCCATCCTGGGTTTCGGCGTGCTTGCAGGTATGGGCATCGGACTCGGTTATGCCTCGGCAACGCCCGCAGCAGTCAAGTGGTTCCCGCCGGCAAAGAAGGGGCTCATCACCGGCCTGGTGGTCGCAGGTTTCGGCCTGGCGCCCGTGTACATCGCCCCCCTCTCCCGGGCGCTGCTTGCCGACAACGGCGTGACCGGAGCATTCCGCATCCTGGGCATCGCGTTCCTGGCGGTTACTGCCGTGCTGGCGCAATTCATCAGGAATCCCCTGGCCCCGCCTTCTGCACAGGTGAAAGCAGCGGGGCCGGCGTCGGCCGACGCGACGTGGCGCGACCTGCTCCGGTCGCCTGCCTTCTATTCGCTCTACATCCAATATGCCTGCGCGGCAACGGCAGGGCTCATGATCATCGGCCATCTCGCCAAGATCGTCTCGGTCCAGTCGGGCAATGCCGTTACCATCGGATTCCTCTTCGTCGCGCTTCTCGCCATTTTCAATGCCGGCGGCAGGATCGCCGCAGGAATCATTTCCGACCGCATCGGCCGCGCCGTCACCATCGCCTTCGTCTGCATCATGCAATCCATCATGATGTTCTTCTTCTCCTCCCTCTCCACGGTCGGCGGTTTCCTGATCGGATCGGCTGTGGTGGGGTTCAACTACGGCGCCTGCCTCGCGCTCTTTCCCGCCATGACCGCTGATCTCTGGGGAACGAGAAACCTCGGCCTGAACTACGGCATCCTCTTCACCGCCTGGGGCGTCGGCGGCGTGTTCGGCCCCATTCTGGCCGGCGCGATCGCCGATGCGACAGGCGCCTACGGCGCCGCGTTCACTGTCGCGGGCATGCTCCTCGCCTTCGCCGTTCTGCTCGCCATGATCAGTTACATCGACATCTCGGTCAGCATGCCCGAAGGAGAGGTTGTCGTCCGCATCGGGAAGAAAAAGAAGCCTGGCGCCGAGAAAATGGCTGCGTAACTTTTTTTCCCACTTGACTTCCCTGCTTCCCCGTCCTTATACTGTCGGGCGTCGAGGGACAGAGCACCATGTCCCGCCACGCCTGCGTGTGCCCAGGAACGGCACCGCGGAGCGCATCGCGATCACGGGGAGGCAGGCATGGGAAAATACGGCGACCTGTATCAGAAGAGCATCGACGATCCGAGCGGATTCTGGGGAGAGGCGGCGAAGGCAATCGCCTGGACCAGGCCTTGGGACAAAGTGCTGGACGATTCGCAGAAGCCCCTCTACCGCTGGTTCACCGGCGGCGAGATGAACACCTGCTTCAACGCCCTCGACCGGCACGTGCAGGGAGGCCGCGCGAACCAGGTGGCCCTGATCTACGACAGCCCCGTCACGAACACGCTGGAAAAATATTCTTTCGAAGAGCTCCGCGACCAGGTCGCCGTGTTCGCCGGCGCGCTCCGCGATCTGGGCGTGAAGAAGGGCGACACGGTCGTCGTCTACATGCCCATGATCCCGCAGGCGGTGGTGGCCATGCTCGCCTGCGCCCGGCTGGGCGCCATCCACTCCGTCGTCTTCGGCGGCTTCGCTCCCCATGAG
>JAKAHZ010000052.1 GCA_021814615.1 Nitrospirota bacterium
GCTCTGGAAGGGCAATATGGAATGCTCGACCTGCCATGACGTGCACAACACGAAGAACGAAGGCGTGAAGTTCACCTGGGTGGAGGACACCCAGAGCGCCCTCTGCCTCACCTGCCACAAGAAATAGCCGGGAGCGGTTCACGAAGAGGGGGATGCAATTCATCCCCCTCTTTTTTTTCCGTCCGGCGTTGCAGAACCGATCGTTCCGGATCGCCGTGCGCATCGGGAAAAATGCGTAAAGGGGCTGGAAACGGACGAAGAATTTACCTATAATAGCAGCCAGCCGTCCATCCTTGTCCGAATCGGAGATCATAGAGGTATGAAACATATTGGCATCGTCGTCATTCTCGTCATTCTGCTTCTTTCCGGATGCGCCGCAAAGGAGCATCAGCAAGGCGCGCCGGTGTTCTTTCCGCAGCCCCGCGAACTGGCGCGGGTACAGTTCCTCACCTCCTTCACCGGCGAGCGGGACATCGCCGAGAAGAAGTCAGCCTTCGAGTCCTTCGTTACCGGCGTGAAGGACAGCAGCAGGCGGCTCGACAAGCCTTATGGCGCGGCTTTATGGGATGGGAAGCTGTACGTCTGCGACGAAAACCATACGGTCATGTACTTCGACCTGGCCAAGAAAGCTTACGGCCAGCTTCAGGGAGCGCAGGGTCTCGGCAAGCTTGTTCAGCCGATCAATATCCGGATCGACAAGAACGGGAACAAATACGTATCCGATACGATCCGCGAGCAGGTCGTGGTGTTCGACAAGAACGATTTCTACGTGGCCGCCTTCGGCCAGCAGGGAACGTGGAAACCGACCGACGCGGTTCCCTACGAGGACGAGCTCTATGTATGCGATATCAAGAACGCGCTCGTTGTCGTGCTGGACAAGAAGACCGGCGCAGTGCTCCGGCAGTTCGGGCAGGAAGGCCAGCCCACGGAACGGCTGTCCCGGCCGACGAACCTGGCCTTCGATTCCAAGGGCTATCTCTATGTTTCCGACGCCGGCCGGTTTCAGGTCGTGAAGCTCGACCGCGACGGGCACTATCTGGGAACCACCGGCGTGCTGGGAACGCACAGCGGCGCATTCGCCCGTCCCAAGGGAATCGCGCTCGACCGGCAGGACCGGCTCTATGCCGTGGACGCGGCTTTCGACAACGTGCAGCTCTTCAACAGCAGCAATAATCTGCTGTTCTACTTCGGTCAGGCGGGCAGCAGGCCGGGCGATTTCTACCTGCCCGCTCAGATCGTCGTGGACTACGACCACCTTCCTTATTTTCAGAAGTTCGTCGATCCCAATTTCGAGGTGGAGAACCTGCTCGTCGTGACCAATCAGTTCGGACTGCACCTGGTCAATGTGTACGCCCTCGGCAAGGAGCGCGGAAAGACTTACCCCACCGATGCCCAGCTCATTGAAGAGCAGAAGGCGAAACTCAAGAAGCTGGAAAAGGATAAATCCCCGGAACAGTAATAGGGGTCCCCGGTAAAGCAGATGAAGAGCGTTTCTCCATGGATCCTGGCAGTGGTCCTGATCGGATCCCTGGCGGCAGGGTGCTCTCCCGAGACCCGGTACCGGACGCTGAGCTTTTTCTTTGACGGCGTTCCGCCGCCGGGGGGATCGGGGCAGGAACTGCGGAGCGGCAGGGCGACGGGAGAACCGAAGGAGCCCCCCAAGGTCCGCCCGACGACCCATGGTCCTTATGCGGCTCGGCTCTGCGAAGCGTGCCACCAGCGGGGGAGCGGCAACAAGCTCATCCTGCCCGTGGAAGAGCTGTGTTTGAAATGTCATGTGGTAAGCATCGCGAAAAAGAACGTCCACGGGCCCCTTGCTTCCGGCGGATGCCGCGTTTGCCACGAACCGCACGGCTCCGGGAAGGCGTACCTGCTTGTTGCCGACCCGACCACATTCTGCTTCTATTGCCACGACGAGCAGGAGGTTGGAACGCGGGACGTCCACAAGGCATCGGGGGGCGCCGAATGCACGGAGTGCCATGACGCCCACAGCTCGGACAATCCGTTTTTGCTGAAATGACGGCGTTCAGCTCCCCCGCGGTCGCAGTGCGCTGAGGTCAGGAGAGGAGTGGCGGTCCACGGTTATGCGGGGTTTCTTTCTCACAGGCCTTGCCATCGCGGCGCTGACCGCTTTGCTCGCGTCCCTGCCGTCGCCGGCCGCGGGCCAGGATCTGGCATTCGCCCCGCAGATCACCTCGATGGAAGGGTATGCGGAGCTCGGGGCGTCCGCACAGACCACGGAGAACACCCAGAACGGGGTCGGCGCCCGGTCGTCGAGCACGTCGCTGCGCGAGAGCATCGGGATGAGCGCGGACGGATTTGCGTATCACCCGCGGTTCCTGCTGTTCCATACCCGGCTTCTGGGATCGCTGACCGAACAGAACGATACGGGAAATCTCTTCGGATCCTACCCCACGACGGCGACGACGGCGAACTATGAGCTCCGGGCGTTTCTGCTTCCCGAGCATCCTTATACGCTGGAGCTGTTCACGCTGCATCAGCAGGCCACGATTCCCGCCGCGAACCTGCAGACGGAACGAGGGACGATCGACGTGACGGGCGCGAATTTCTACTATAAGTCCAATCCCTACTTCTTCCATTCCGGCGTGCTGGCCACGACCGTGGATTCGGGGCACGAGCAGACCGATTCCCGCACCTTCCGGCTGAACGGCACCTATGCCGGCTCCGTCATTTCCGACACAGCGACGTACTCCCATACCGACGCTTCCTCGTCGTCGGGGCTTCAGGCGCGGCGAAACGAATACGGACTGGGGATCGTCGGCCGATCGACGGCCCTGGTGCTCGACAGCCACATCAACAATACCGAGACGGACCAGGAGAAGCCCGAGCTGCCGGATATCGAGAACCGTTCCTTTTCCTGGACGGAACACCTCACCGCCACGCTGCCCTGGAACTTCAATGCCTCCGCCCGGTATGTCTACGCGAACGCCACGACGCGGACCAGCGAAAGCGCCACCGAACCGGAAGAAAAGGATTTTAACCGGCAGTCGACAACGACCTACAATATCAGCCATCGCCTGTACCAGAGCCTGACCACAAATTATACGCGGAACGACGCTGATCTCGAGTCCTCGTCGGGCAGGATCACGACCAGCTCCGACACGCTCAACAGTGTCTACACGAAAGGCCTGCCCGTCGGCCGCCTCACCGCGTCGATCCAGCTCGCCGATGCAGATTCCGAGCGCACCGGCATGGTGGCGGTTCTCGATGAAATACACAGCACCGCGATCTTCGGCTCCTTCCAGCTGGCCCTGCGCAACGTCGTCGGCAGCACGATCATCGTGCGCGTCAAGGATCCCGCAACCGGGGGGCTCCTGATCCTGCCGAGCGGCGGCTACCTGGTCAGCCAGTTGGGGGACATCACGGAGATCACGATCCAGAGCGTTTCTCCTCTCACGCCGCAACCCGATCCCGCGTACGTCTACGAATTCCATGTGACCTATTCGCTCCAAAGCGATTCACGGATCACCATGCAGGCGCTGGGCTACTCGCTGAAGCTCGATTTTCTGGACAATCTGCTGAGCGTCTATACGAATTATTCCACGGCGACCCAGAAGGTGGAGGAGGGATCTCTCCCGGGCGGCACGGGGAAAGACGTGAGCACCACCGTGGGGATGACCGCGCAGTCGGGGCCCTACTCCGGGCTGATCGAACACCAGACCTACCGCTCCTGGCAGAATCCCTCGGAAACCTGGAAGACCTCGGGGCAGTACCGATCGCCGCTGACGGAGAACGCCAATATCGCCGCGGTGTTCTCCTACGCTCAGATCGATCATCTTGCCGTATCCTCCGACGCGGGGGAAAGTCCCGGCGTCCGGGAAAAGACCACCAGCGTCAGCGTCACGGTGGACCGTCGGTTCCCCCGGGACAATCTGAACGTGTTCGCTACCGCGTCGTATACGCGCAGCAGGTCCTATGCCGAAGTGGATACCCGCACCGTCACATCCTATGCGATCTGGCGTGTCGGGCTGCTGACGGTGAACGGCGGCGTGCAGCTTAACCGGTCGGAATCGGACTCGCCGTCGGGCCGCGTGGTTCTGGCATGGCAGTATTATTACGTGACGGTGAACAGAAAACTGTTCTGAGCGAAGCCGGATGCCTGACGGCAGGAATAGCGATGGCCGGTGCGCCCAGGGGACCCGTGCCCGTGGGCATCAACGGTCTCCCTGCCCCCGGGAAGGAGCGCTATGAGATCCCTCTTCAGGAGTTCGACAATCTGGAGCGTCGTCCTCGGTGCGGCGTTGCTCGGGTGGTCGGGATGCGCGAAGCAGCCCGCACCGTCCGGGCAGTCCCCCGCGCCGGGCTTGCGTGTTCCGGCGGCGGAGGACAAGCGGACGGTCGTTGCCAGCGTCAACGGCGCCGGCATCACCCGTTACGAGCTGATCGATATGATGAACCGGTTGTCCGCGCTCAACCAGCGCGTTGCGCCCGCTCCCGATGAGGAGAGCATTAAAAAGCGCGCCCTGGACCAGCTGATCCTGCAGGAGCTCGCCCTCCAGGAAGCGGAGCGCCAGGGCATGCATGCCGATCCCGCCGTCATCGATCGCACCATGGACCAGTACATCGCCCGGCTGGGGCATGAGGCGGGATTCCGGGAATACCTCGATCAGCAGCACCTGACCACCGTCGAGTTCCGGCAGCAGGTGGAACGGAGCATCCTGATCCAGCTGATCCTCACCAAGGAAGTGCTGGCGAAGGCCGCGGTGAGCGAAGACGATGCGCGGGCGGCGTATGAACGCGAAAAAGACCGGTATATGACGCCCGAACGACAGAAGACCTTCGACGAGGCGCGGAGTTCGATCGAGGCCAGACTCCGGGCGGAGGCGCAGCTGAAGAGGCGGCAGGAGTGGGAGAAGGAGCTGAAGATCAATGCGAAGATCGAACTGTTTGAGCCCGACCGCGACGGGCAGGGAGGTGGCCGGCCATGAGATATGTTGTTTCGTTGCACAGCGCGCTCTGTTGCGCTCTCGGACTCTGCATTGCCTTGGCGGGTTGCGCGCTGCGCAAGCCTGCAACACCGGAAGCGATTGCGGAAGCCGGCGCCGCCCGTCAGGTCGTCGCCCGGGTCAACGGCGTGGAACTCTTTGCGGACGAACAGAAGTCAATCAGGGACCGCATGATTGCGGCAAACCTGCGGAAGGGTTCCGCGGAACCCCCGGAGGAAACGGCAAAGAAGGCTCTCGATCTCCTGATTTTCCAGGAGCTGGCTGTACAGGAAGCACAACGCCAGGGGCTGACGCTGGGCGAAGGCGGCCTCGACAAGGCCATCGCAAACCTGCGGACGCGCCAGGGCGGGGAGGACGGTTTCCAGGCCTTTCTGGCCAGGGAGCAGATCACCGAGGCGGAGCTTCGCAGGCGGGTGGAGCGCGGGCTGCTCATCCAGCTGCTGCTGAACCGGGAGGTGCTGACCAAGGCCTCGGTGACCGACGACGAGGCCCGAAGCGCTTACGAGCGGGAAAAGGAGAATTACATCGCACCGGAAAAGATCACCGTCGACGATATGGTCTTCTTCCTGGATCAGGAGTCCCCCGCGTCGATGAGTACGGCGCAGAAGATTCTCGCGGACATCCGGGCGGCGAAGGACCAGGACCCTGCGGCTCTCACGGGCCGGGGACCGTTCATCGTACACGAGGTCGAGATCAGCCGGGCAAAGGAGCCGGAGCTGTACGACGCGGCGCGGACGCTTAAGGACGGAGAACTGTCCGGCGTCATCAAGACGCCTGACAGCATCCATATCATCAAACTGAAGGAATATCTTGCCCCAAGGCCGCAGCCCTTCGAAGAGGTCAAGGCCGCGATCGAGAAGAAGCTCAAGACAGCGGCGCAGTTGAAGCTCCGCCAGGACTACGAGCAGGAGCTCAGAAAGGGAGCGACGATTGAGCTGTCCGAGCGTCCGTGAGGTGGGGGGGGGCTGCCTTCCTGCGGAGCCCCGTGGCGGAACGGCAGCGGTGATCCGTGCACTGCTGTCCCTTATTGCGGGAGTATCGCTCCTCGCGGGATGCGCGTCGACATGGACCCTGGCGGTCGAGACCGCACCCCGGCCGCCCGAATGGCGCGACGAGGCCAATGTGCTCCGCGCCGCGCATGTCGAGTCGATCCGGGGATTCACGGAAACGGGTCCCTCGCTTGCCAGCGCCCTGAAATATGCTGTCTTCGGCAGGACGAACGAACAGAACATGATCCAGAGGCCCGTTGCGGCAGCGGTCGGCGCGGACGAGCGGATCGCCGTGGCCGATGCCGCCTGCTCCTGCGTGCATCTCTACATTCCCGCAGAGCAGCGCTACCGGAGGGTGTTTCAGGCCGGGAAAGATGAGCTCAAGAGCCCGGTGAGCGTTGCCTTTGACGACGAGGCGCGGCTCTATGTGTCGGATTCCTTCCGTGCCGCCATCTTCGTCTTCGACCGAAACGGGGAATATGCAGCCACGATCCGGGAAGCGGGTGGCGAACGCCTGCGCCGTCCGACGGGCCTGGCTTTTGCTTCCGCCGCAAAGCTGCTCTATGCGCTTGACACGACGGCCAATCGCGTGCACGTGTTCGACAGCAGCGGCCGGTCCCGGCTGTCCTTCGGCGAGCCGGGGGAGAAGGAAGGACAGTTCAACTACCCGACGCATCTGGCAGTGTCGTCGGACGGCGACGTCTTTATCGTCGATGCCATGAACTTTCGCATCCAGGCCTTCGACCGCAACGGCGTATTTCGTGCATCCTTCGGCCATCACGGCAACGGGTCCGGGGATTTCGCCATGCCGAAGGGGATAGCCGCGGACCGGAATGGGGTGCTGTATATTGTTGATACCCTTTTCGACAACATCCAGCTCTTCGACATGAACGGAAATTTCCTCTTTACCCTCGGAAGTCGCGGGAGCGGCCAGGGAGAGTTTTCCATGCCGTCGGGTCTGGTTCTGGACAGCCGGAGCCGACTGTTCGTCTGCGATACCTACAACCAGCGCATCCAGGTGTTCCAGGTGAGCGGAGACCGCCATGAGTAAGCTCGTTCGGATCATCGTGTTCCTGGCCTGCATCGCCGGTTTTGCATCGTCGCATGCCGCGGCAAAGACGAGCATCGTCTTTTCGAAGCACAATCTGTCGCGTACCGGTCCGGGCGATATCAAGGCGTTGACGGAGGACCGGATCTGCGTGTTTTGCCACGCCCCGCACAACGCCAACCCCCGGACGCCGCTCTGGAACAAGAACATCGAAGGCATCAACTACGTGTTGTACACGGCGTACAGCAGCAGCACCTTGCACAGCCAGGCCCCGGCAACGGGACCCACGGGGCCCACGCGGCTCTGCCTCAGCTGCCATGACGGCACGATCGCGCTCGGCCAGGTGCTGCAGCCCGCGGAGAAGATCGCCATGACCGTCGTCGGCGGCATTCCGGCGGCGCGGCCGTCGAACTTCGGCACGTCGCTGGCGAATCATCATCCGGTCTCGTTCTCCTATTACAGCGCGCTGCCCAACACGGAGCTCTCGCCCGTGCCGCCCGCGGGGCTCCAGTTCTACGATAACGGCATGATGCACTGCTCCACCTGCCACGATCCCCATGACAACACGAACAGGAAATTCCTGCGCGTGGACAGCAGCCGGTCGGCCTTGTGCACCCTGTGCCATGTCCTGACGGACTGGGCGATGGCGTCGCACAACACCCGGCAGAACGGCTGGAATCTCACGCCGCCCAATCCCTGGCCGCGCACGGGGATCGGGACCGATCTCGCGTGGACCACGGTGCAGCAGAACGGATGCGAGAACTGCCACGCGCCGCACAACTCCGGCGGCCGGCAGTGGCTCATGAACTATGCCGAGGAGGAGCAGAACTGCTACGTCTGCCATAACGGCAACGTGGCGACACGGAACATCCAGGCGCAGTTCCAGAAACCCTCGCACCACATGGTGGAAGCCACGACGATTGGCGTCACGCCCAACCACCACGATGCGGGCGAATCGCCGGTCATGGTGACGGGCCACGTGGAATGCACGGACTGTCATAATCCGCACGTGACCAACAACCTCTTCGCGGCCACGGCGCCGGCGGTGCCGGCGAGCATGCGCATGGTGAGCGGTGTGGACATGAACGGCGGCGGGATCACGCCGCCCAGCTACGCGGCGAACGAATACGAGGTTTGCTTCAAATGCCACGCGGGCGCGAGCGCGCAATCGCTCTTCCCGCCCATCCCGCGGGTCGCCAAGGATGTGAATGCCCGCCTGGCCTTCCAGACCGTCAATCCGTCCTTCCACCCCGTGGCGGGACTCGGAAAAAACCCGGACGTGCCGAGCATTCCCTCGGCGGCCGAGCCTGCGCTGTCCACGACGAGCATGATCTACTGCACGGACTGCCACGACAGCAACGAAAGCCCCAAGGTGGGCGGGATCGGGCCGCGCGGCCCGCATGGATCCACCTTCAGCCCGCTTATCCGTGAACGCTACGAAACCATGGACAATACCATCGAAAGCCCGGACACCTACGCACTCTGCTACCGATGCCACAACCGGATCAGCATCCTGAGTGACGAAAGTTTCCGGAAAAACGCTTCCGGCAGGGGCGGACACAGCGGACACATCATCACGAGCCCCTCCGGCACGGCGGTGAATGCGCCCTGCTCGATCTGCCACGATCCGCACGGTGTGCGCGATGACAATATGCTCACGGGGTCGCACACGCACCTGATCAATTTCGACACGCGCTATGTCGGCGTTCTCCCCTCCTCGGGAAATACCGCGCCGGTTTTCACCGACGACGGCATCCGCGCGGGAAGCTGCACGCTGATTTGCCACGGCGTCGAGCACCGCGCCGCGACCCACCGCTATCCCTAGCGCATGCGGTAAGTGCCGAATTGCCGATACCTCTTATCGTGAAGCGTCGAGACATCTCAGGTTCCCGCCCCGCAGTTTCCCTCACATTGTTCTGCCCGACGATATCTTAAAGTGATCCTACCGGAACATGGCCTCAGCTGCTGCGATTTCCGACAGGACAAAAAGAAAGGGGCGAAAGCAATCAGCGCTTTACGCCCCTTGGGGGTGAGGCCACGGTATGGTTGCCGCTCCTGCTGCAGAAACGGCTCACGCGGTTCTGCTAGTTCGCGAAGTTCTTGACCCCGTCGACCTGCTCCTGGGTCATGCCGGTGCGGTATTGCTCGTCGGTCCAGAAGCCGCTCACGATCGCCGCTGCAGCGGTGTCGATGTCTGCGGCCTTCTTTGTGTAATCATCGAGCGGCGCGATCTGGCCGGTGTCCACGCCGTCCATGATGACGAAGTTCACAATGGCAACGCTGCCGCCCGCGGGCACGGTGATGTCGTATGCCACGGTAATGATGCCGCTTCCTGTGGTGCCGGTGCCGTCATCGGAAGTGAAGGTCACGCTCTTGGCGTTGCCGAAGACGAGGCCCACATCACGCCCGCCCATGGTATCCCAGGAGGTCAGTGCCCGGTCGTTCGTGCCGGGCGCATAGTAGATGATTCCCGCTCCGTCCGAGCCCAGCCACGTCTCGTAGGTAACGGTTTTGGCAATCGCTGCGGCGGTCGGGTTCCGGAAGACATCCACCCACCGTCCCCACAGTTTGTTCGGCACCGTGTAGAAGGACCGCTGCACAGCGAGGTCTTCCACGGTCCGCAGGCCTGAGGTGATGTTCTGGATCTCCGCCGGCGTGTTCGTCGTCCACCCGGTCATGTCGCCGGTTTCGAAATTGCCGTTCGTCGCATACTCCGTCGCGCCGTCGGTGACCGAGACCGAATCGATGACCGCATAGGCCTGGCCGAAGGGGCTGGTCGAGCTGCGTTCCTCGAAGGAGAGCACGACCTTCTGGCCCTTGTACGCGCTGATGTCCTTGCTGTAGTTAAGCGGCGCCGTGATCGCCGGATCGGCGAGGAGTTCCTTGAGCTCCGCGCCGTCGGTGCTCCTGAGGACGACACGGTAGCTTGGCACATAGCCGGGGAGGCCGCCGGGGTCCACGGACACGGCTTCGCGCCAGTTGACGGTGATGGTGCCTGTCGCCGCCGTCAGGTCGAGGGTCTGCTGCAGCCGCGAGTCCGAGGTGGCGTTCAGGAACGCAGCGTAGTTCCCGGCCACGGCTGAGGAGATGCCGAGCCCGGCCAGGTCGAGCGTTGCCCCGTTCGAGACCGCGGCCACCTTGACGCCCTCGGCCGTTCCCAAGACAGGGGTGAAGTACGTCAGTTCAGCGGCGTTCTGGTCTGCGGGAAAAGGCGTCGTACCCACGACGAGGTAGAGCGCGTAGTTGAACTGCAGATCGAAACCATCGATCAGGGCGAGATCCTGATCCATGGTCCAGACATTGGCTGATCCGGGAAAGATCTCGTTGAACGCGCCGCCCGTATCCTGGGAAGGGATGCTCTGGGTGAATGATGCGATAGGCGTTGCCGCGGGGGACGTGACGAGCGTTCCTTGCCATGCCGGCGGGGTCGTACCGGGCGGGTTAGTGTTCTGGCCAGCATCGGTGCCGCCTCCCCCTCCTCCCCCTCCGCATGCTGACAGGGAGACGATCGCGGCAAGAACCAGCAGGAACGAAAAAGCTGTCTTCTTCATGGCCTATCCATCCCTTTCCGAGCGTTTTTTGAAACTTTCGTGCGTGAGAGCGAGTCTAATACCGCTTCAAATTCCTGTCAAGCAAACAAACTGTTTTTCTTCGGAACTATGGACAGCGGTCCGATTTCGGCGAATGAAATATCTTGTTGATAGTAAGGTATTTGGCTTTCGTGGAAGAGAAATAGCGCTTTCTCCCATATATTAAAGCAAAGAGAATGCCAGGAGGTATAAGTAAATAAAACAAGGTATTCGTCATTCACCAATCTGCAGAAAGTTGTGATTCGGTGTTTTTGCTGCAGCCATTTGGGTAAATCACCAGGTCGGTAGTTTTCGATCTGACGATCTGAGAGAATCATTTTTCAGAAACAGCAAGGGGTCGAAGGAGTCATGTTCATGATGGGCGAACGGAGAGGGTTTGATAAATAAGGCCATGGCGCGCCGGTTCCCGTGCACACGTTCCCTCACGGCAGAACGGGATCAACAGACCGTGGCAATACATTCAAGCGAAATGTTGTGGTATGAGAATTGCTGGAATACTGCTGCCTTTACACATCGTAACTCATTGATATCAGTCTAAAGAAGGAGATCATCGCACAGTGAGCAAACTACGTCTGCCCCTATCCGCATTGATCAGCTTGTTCATGCTCCTTCTCTGCCTGCCGGGAGAGGTCAGAGCCAGCTCAGCCGCGGCGCCGGGCCAGGGTTCCTGTGTCACCGACTCCTGTCATGCCGCGATCGTGAAGAGCGCATCGCTGCATGGTCCCGTGGGCATGGGCGAGTGCCTGTCCTGCCATGTGCAGAAAGGGAAGCACAAGTTTGAACCGATACGGAACGCGGGCAAGCTCTGCAGCCAATGCCACGAGGAAATGAACACCCAGGCTTACGTACACGATCCGGTGAACAAAGGAAGCTGCCTTCTCTGTCACGATCCGCACGGCTCGCCGAACCGGTTTCAGCTGCGCGCTCCTTCAGGGGAACTCTGCTTCCGCTGCCACGACCGAACGAGATTCGCGGCCAAGTTCGTTCACGGACCGGTTGCCGTGGGCAGCTGCGTGGCGTGTCACAGTCCACACCAGAGCAGGAACAAAGCGCTCCTGATCTCGCCGGGCAATGAGGTCTGCTATTCCTGCCATCAGGACAAGGGCGAAGAGCTCCGGGGCGCCAAGTTCGTCCATGCGCCGGTGGCGCAATCCTGCGTCAACTGCCACAATCCCCATGGCGGCAACTTCCGGTACAACCTCCTTGTCGAGGGAGCGGACGCTCTCTGTTTCACCTGCCACGGAGACAAGGCGAAGAGCATCAAGGAAGCGGCGGTGCCTCACCAGGCGCTCGGCACGGAGCGCAAGTGTCTTGCCTGTCACGAACCGCACGGCTCCCGGTATGTGAAGCAGCTGATCAAGGAGCCCGCGGACCTGTGCCTGGGATGCCATAACCGCGAGTACAACGGAGCGAACGGCAGGATCTCGAACATCCGTGCGGTCCTCGATCATAACACGGATCATCACGGTCCGATCCGGCAGAAAGATTGCTCCGGCTGCCATAATGCCCACGGGTCGCCCAACTTCCGCATGCTCCGCGAGCAGTTCCCGCAGGTGTTCTACGCCGGATACAACCCGGAGAACTACCGGCTCTGCTTCCAATGCCACGAGAAGAACCTGGCGAACGAAGAACGGACCCGGACGATGACGAACTTTCGGAACGGCGATCAAAACCTCCACTTCGTCCATGTGAACAAAACGGTGAAAGGAAGAACCTGCAGGGCATGCCACGACGCGCATGCAACGAACAATCCGCGGCATGTGCGGAACGACGTACCTTTTGCCAAATGGCAGCTGCCGATCGGTTTCACGAGAACGGACAAGGGAGGAACGTGCCTGCCGGGGTGCCACCAGCTGTACAAGTATGACCGGGACAGCCCGGTGCCGAACAGGCCGCCGGTCTCGGCGCGGTGAGCCGCTGGCGCGCGCCGCACGAAATCGCGGCGCAGTTCGGATATTCGCAACCAGGAAAGGAATGCCCGTGCACAAGCCGATCATCGGTGCGATTCTGCGAACGGCGGCGCTTGTTCTTCTGTTTGCGGGAGCGGTCATCGCCGGTCCGCCCTCGCCGGGCCGGAACGGAGATGACGAGATCCTCATGTTGCGCCAAAAGATCTCCTCCGATCCGGGCGACAGCGCGCAGCTGATCCGGCTCGGCTTTCTCCTCCTGGACAAGAGCGCTACGGACGAAGCGCTGGCCTGCTTCGACCGGGCGCTGGCGCTCAATCCCCGGTCCGGCGAGGCGAAGACAGGGAAGGGAATAGTGCTGTCCCGGAAAGGAAGCCTCCCGGAAGCAGTGCGGGTGCTCAAAGACGCCCTGCTCCTGAATCCCAATCCGGTCCGAGCCCACTATGAGCTCGGACGGATCTATGAGCAGCAGGGTGACGCCGAAAAAGCCCTGGCGGAATACAAAATGGGGATTGTTAAACACGAGCAAGGAAGATGAGCGCTCCCGGACGAACACCGGCCTACCGGCCCCCCTTTGCTCGGCGCATTGCCGCAGCTGTCCTCGGGTTCTGTCTCAGCGGAGCGCTCTTCTTTACTCCTGCGGCCGCGACGCTCCAGACGCTTCAGGCGGGCATGGAAGCGCCGATGTTTTCGCTTCCCGGCGCGGAAGGCGGGACATATTCCCTCGCCGATCACGGCGGCGCGAAGCTCACGGCGGTCGTGTTCTGGTCGACGTGGAGCCCGCGGTCGGACCGCCTGCTGGCACGGATGCAGAAGCTGCATGAGCAGCTGGGCGGAAAGGGATTGCGGGTGATCGGCGTGAACGCCGACGGACAGAAGGTGAGCGAGGAATCGGTTGCCGCGGTGCTGTCCGTCCGCAGCCGGCTTGCCATCACCTTTCCGCTGTTGCTCGATCCGGGGCTTGTCGTGTTCCGCGAATACGGCGTAATCGCCCTGCCCACGACAGTGCTCATCGACCATGAGCACGTGATCGTCCATGAACTATCGGGATATCCCCTGGTAGGCTCCGAAACGATGGTCGATCTCCTCGTTGCGACCGTGGAGGGGAAGCAGCCGGCAACGCAGAGCAGGAATGTCCATCGTCCCGCCAAGAACGCCCAGCGATATTACGGCGCCGGCAGGGCGGCGTTCCGGAGCAGAAGCCTTTTTGATACGGCGGAAAGCTGGTTCCGGAAGGCGGCGGAGGCGGATCCCGGGTTCGCGCTCCCCCGCAGCGCGCTGGGCAGTCTCTACGCGCAGCGCGGCGATGCTCTCCGGGCCGAGGCTTCCTTCCGCGAAGCATTGGCCATCGACCCCGGCAATCCCGTTGCCCTCTGCGAGCTGGGCATGGTCCTGGTCAGCGCCGGCAGAAGCTCCGCAGGCGCGGCGCTGTTCGACGCCGGCAGGTCGCAGGAGGCGGAATATCAGCCCTGTTCGACCTATGCCGCCTATGCTCTGGGCATGGCGGGAAAACGGGCGGAAGCGGAAGCCCTCTTTGCCGAAGCGGAACGGCTGGATCCGCGGGATTACCGCGTTTTTCTGTACCGGGCGAAGGTCTTTGAGTCGCAGAACGAACGAGCAGCAGCGCTCGCTCATTATCGAAAAGCCCTGGAGCTTATCCTACGCAGTCAATGAACGATCCGACTCGAGGAATTGCACGATGCCATGCCGGTGAGCGCACGATCCTGCATGGCCCGACATGGATGTATCACCGGAGAAGGGGCCGTGAAACGTCTCCTCGTCGTCATACTGATCTTCCTGACCGGCGCGTCCACGGCGCCAGCCGGGGCTGCGGACCGCCCGCCCGGGAAGGATCATCGGCAGGCACCGAAAGCCGCGTCAACCACCGGAAAACAGAAGGTCCCGAAGAGCGCTTCCGCATCTCCCGCCTTGTTGTCGCCGGAAGACGGCGCGGTGGTGGAACCGGGCGGCATCGCCTTCTCCTGGATCGGGACCGTAGAAATTCCGTCGTACCGGATCCAGGTCGCCGGCAGTGCGGGGTTCAGGAAGCCCCTTATCGAAGCGACGACCGTTGCTGCAGCCTATTACCATGAACGACAGCTTCCGCCCGGGTCGTATCGCTGGCGGGTGAAAGCGATCCTGTCGGGAGACCGGGGCGGCGAATGGTCCGTGGTCCGGAAGCTCCAGATACCGGTTCTTCCGCCCCGCAATACCACGGCGCCCTCATTCATCAACCGCGGCCTCCTATCAACGAACACTCCTACGGTATCCCTTGCCCTGTCCGCCGAGAGCTTCGGCGGGATCGACGCCTACGCGGTCTGGGAAGAGCCCTCTCCCGCATCGGGCAGCGCAAGCACCTGGATTCCCGCGAACGGGACGAAGGCCTTTTTCTCCGCGGTTCCTTTCTCGGTAAGCCCGGGCGACGGACAGAAAAGGATTTCGGTCCGGTTCAGGGATGCAGCGGGCGCCGCCTCCGCCGTGGTGACCGGCACCGTGGTCCTCGACACGCAGCCGCCCACGACAACGATCACGTCAAAGCCGGAAGAGTCGGAGGACTCGACCACCGCGCGGTTCAGCTTTGCCGCCAGCGAGCCTGTTTCGGAGTTTCAGTGTTCCCTGGACGAGGGCATCTTCGAAAAATGCACCAGTCCGCACACCTATACGCGGATCGCTCCCGGGCCGCATACCTTCGCGGTCAAGGCAATTGACGTAGCCGGAAACGTTGAGCCGTCTCCTGCCAACGCTTCCTGGACCGCGCACCCGCCGGTCAAGAATATGACGCCGCCGCATTTCATCAACAAAGGAGGAACGGCAACGGACCGGCGCATCGTCAAATTGTCTCTTGCCGCTCTTGCCCAGGAAAAAGAAGGCGTGTCCGGATATTTCGTGTCGGAAAATCCGATGCCTCCTTCTGCCGAGGACCCCGGCTGGACCGGTGTTACGCCGGTCAAGACCTTCAAGCGCGATGTGGATTTCCCGATGAGCGAGGGCGCGGGCAAGAAAATGGTCTATGTCTGGTTCAGGGATGAGGCGGGCAACCTGTCCGATGTACAGTGCGGTTCGATCTACCGGCTCGAGGCGAAATATTTCCTGTGGATTTTTGTGCTCATTCAGGCGGTAATTGTATTATAATATGCCAGAAATTGCCGGCCCGAAACCCAGGGCGAGGCTCTTCCCGAGAGAGAATACATTTACCGGCATGACTTTCACCAAAGAACAACAGAAGATCGCGCTCGTCGTTTCCCTCGCCGTTCTCATCCTCCTGAATGTCTATCGTTTCATGACCGCGGAAAAACCGCGGACTGCTCCGCTGGTGTACAAGCCGGGAGCGGTTGCCACTTCCGCCGTGCGGCCGGGCGCACAGACCGGGGCCGGATCCGGTGACTCGGTGAGCATGCTGCTCGACCGGAGCCGGCAGCGATATCCCGGCATGGTGAGAGACCTCTTCCGCATGCAGAGCGCAGTCGTAAAGCCGGTTTCGCGGCCCACGCCCACGGTGGTCGTGATGGCGCCGCCGCCGACGACCACCGGTCCCGAGCGGAGTCCCGAGGATATCGCCGCGGATCTTGCGCGCGCGGATATCTCGAAGTTCCGCTACCTGGGCTATACGCTCACGGACAAGGACAATTCATTTTTCCTCTCCAAGGACGGCGAGCTCTTCATCGTGAAGAGCTCCGACCGGACGGTCAAGAACTACACGATCAAGGAAGCGAACAAGGACTACATCGTGCTGCTCGATCCCGCCACGCGCGTCGAGGGAAAGATCGAGCTGTCCGGCAGCGGGGAAGCTCCCCGCCAACCCGCAGCCCAGCCGCAGCAGGCACCGCAGCTGCCCGCGCGGCCGGGCATGGCAATGCCTCCGCAGCCGCCGATGAATCCCTCCGCCGGCCAGACGATGCAACAGCCCATGCAGCCGAATGCGCCATCGGCGCAGCGACAGCAGATCATGACCTCGCCCTCCTCTTCGCAGCCCGCGCGCCCGCTCATGCAGCGCCGGATCCGCAACCTGCGGCCCGGCGAGGAATAGCACCCGCAAACCGGCGCGTTCAAAAGCGACCGTCGCTCACGGAATGACCTGCATATTCCCTCGTCCCGTGGTTCTCGCAGCGGATTTCTCGACGTAAATATCATTTGAAACTCGCGGCTCCTTTGGGTACTATATCCTCGTCGTCTTACCAGCGAATATGGTACTCGCGAAATTAACCTGTCCTCTTACCGCCAATATTGCTCACCGCCCCCGGCTCTACCGTTTGCTCGATAAGGAACGGAAGAAGCAGGTGCTGTGGATTGCCGGGCCCGGCGGGTCGGGAAAGACCACCCTCGCAGCAGGCTACCTCGCTTCCCGGAAGATCCCGCACCTTTGGTATCAGTTCGATGCAACAGACGGAGATGTCTCCACCTTTATTTATTATCTGAGCATTGCGGGGGAGAAGGCGACACCGCGGATCCGGAAGCAGCTTCCCCTGCTGACGCCGGAATATCAGCGGAATCTCAAACCATTCGCCCGAAAATATTTCGAAACTCTTTACGCGCGCTTCAAGCCTCCCTTTGTTCTCGTTTTCGACAACTGCCATACTCTTCCCCTGAATTCGCCGATGTTCTCGATTATGGAAGAATGGGTGAGCACTATTCCGCCGGGAGTTCACGTGCTGTTCATCAGCCGGAACGAACCTCTCCAGGAAATGACGCGGTTGTTCACCAACAAGAAGGCGGGTTATCTGGGGTGGAACGACCTGCAATTCACCGTCAAGGAAGCAGGCGATCTCATGAAGAGCCAGACGGGAAAGAAGCCCAAACCCGTCCTGCTGCAGAAGATCCATGAACGGACGGCCGGCTGGGCAGCGGGATTGGTGCTTCTGGGCGAACGGGCGGATTTCGGGACTGCGATGGGAGGCCTTGATGGGGCAGGACCGAACGCGAGCACTTTCGACTATTTCTCCCAGGAGGTCTTTCGCCACGTCGAGCCGGGTGTCCGGAAATTTCTGATTCTCTCCTCGCTGCTGCCGGAGATGACCCCGGCCGCGACCAGCCGTTTCACGGGAGCGCCGGATGCCGAACAGCTCCTGTCCCAGCTGAACCGCAATCATTTTTTCACGACCCGTCATCGCAGGCAGGGGATCTCCTATCAATATCATCCCCTCTTCCGGGAGTTCCTCCTGGCGCAGGCGGAGCAGGCATTCTCTTCGTCGGAATTGCGCGATCTCCGGATGCGGGCGGCAACAGTCCTCGAAGAATCAAGACAGGACGATTTGGCGATCGAGCTTTGCATTGCAGCGGAAGGATGGGCGGAAGCCGCCCGCCTGATCTGCACGCGGGCTCCTGCACTCTTTTCCCAGGGGCGAAATTCCGTTGTTCTGGCCTGGCTTGACGCACTGCCGCGGAATTTTGTCGAGAGCATTCCCTGGCTCCTCTTCTGGCGGGGAGCATGTTTCTTTGTCTTCGACCCCAAAGAAAGCAGAAGATACTTTGAACGGGCCTTTTCCGGATTCCGCCGCCAGGGCGACCGGACAGGACTGTTCCTCGCCTGGTGCGGCGTGGTGGACACGTCCCTTCATGAAAACACTTATCGTCACTTGCAGCCATGGCTTGCCGTGCTGCAGGAGATCCTTTCGGAGGATCCGTCATTTCCCAGCAGGGATATCGAGATACGGATTCAGCTCAGCCTGTTCAATGCCGTAGCCTTCGGAGCGCCGGATCATCCGGATATCCGGACGCTGCGGGAGCGCGCGTTCACCCTGTTCTCCACCGAGCCGATCAACGATTTCAATCTTTATCTCAGCACGGGATTGCATCTGGGAATCCATCTCTACTGGCAGGGCGACTATGGCCGCGCCGCGCACATCCTCGACCTGCTGCTTCATTCACCTGCGGTGAGAGCGGCCCAGGGCATCGTCCGCGTAACGATGTTGGTCATGGAAGCGCATTACGCACTGTTCACCGCCGACCTTGACCGATGCATGGAGAAGGCAGAGGAGGCGCTCGCTGCGGCCGAGGAAAGCGGCGTTCATGTCTGGGATGCACACACCATCGGCCATGCCATTGCCGCGAACCTCGCCAAGGGGGATCTTGCGCGGGCAGAGCAGTTGTTCGCGAAGATGTCGCCGTTGCTGGGGACGAGTCGTCAGGTCGATCAGGCCTATTATCACTGGCTGGTTTCCTGGAAACTAGCGCTGCAGGAGGATTTTCCGGCTGCCTACCGGAGTGTCAAGCTCGCCTATGATATCGTCCTCGATGTGGGTTTTCTCGCGCCCACCGTCGCCGGCATGATCAATATGGCGGATATTGCGGTGGAACGGGGAGACCGGACAACGGCGGAAGCCCATCTGGAACAGGCCCGGCCCTTTGTGCAGGCTATCCAGAGCGCCCTGCTCAGCTATTGCTATTTCATCGTTGAGGCGCAGGCGGCCTACCGGTTCGGTGACGGACAGAAAGGAACCGCTTTACTCCGGCGGGCGTTTGCCATCGGGCGGGAACACCAGATCGAGAACTTCTATTTCTGGCGGCCGGCATTGATGTCTTCTCTCTGCGCCAAGGCCCTCGACAAGGGTATCGAGATGGACTATGCTCGGCAGCTTATCCTGAAACGAAAGCTGACGCCGCCGCAGAACCATCCCGCGCCGGCAGATTGGCCGTTTCCCGTCCGGATCTTCACCCTCGGCGAATTCACAATCCTGCGGGACGGCAAACCGCTCCTCTTCTCCGGAAAAACTCCGCGGAAACCGGTGGATCTTCTGAAAGCAATCATCGCTTCCGGCGGGGAACAGGTGACGGAAGAACAGCTGCTCGACGATCTCTGGCCCGACGCCGAGGGCGACGCTGCGCATGCTTCTTTCGATACGACGCTGCATCGGTTGAGAAAACTGCTTGGCAACGATAAAGCGCTCGCCCTCAACGGGGGGAGGTTGTCGCTCGATCCGCAGGTGGTGTGGTTCGACGCAACCGCGTTCAGACGCAAAACCGATGAGCTGGAGGTTCTTCTGCAGGGGAACAGAACGCCACAGGCGGCACCAGCCGCTGCCGGACTCGGCGAGGAGATCGAGAGGCTCTATCGGGGCGATTTTCTGGCGGGTGAGGACGGGAGCCTGTCGATCGTCTCTGTCCGTGAAGAATTGCGCCAGATGTACCTCAAGGCGATGGAAAGGCTGGGCCGCCTCCATCTCGAGCAGCGGGCTTGGGAGCGGGCGATCGAGTATTTCGAGAAAGGGCTGAAAGCGGACCGGCTTGCCGAGGAATATTACCAGGGATTGATGCTCTGTTATCAGGGCATGGGACTTGAAAACAGCGCAGTCCGAACCTACGAACGCTGCTGCGCTGCGCTGGAAAAAGGCCTCGGCCTCGGACCGTCGACCATGACCGAACAGCTGTACGCCGCGATCGCGAAAAAACGTAACTCCTGATAGTTCCGCTGTACTGGATCATTTTCTGTTGCTTTCTACAACGCTCTTCTTTCGTTCCAACCTTATTGTCCGGAATATCCGAAAGATCCGCTACCATTCGTAACCCTTTCACGGTCATTATTTCAGTTTTTCTCCGCTGTTGTAAGTCTTTTGTAAGCCGCAAACTGTTATGCTTCCGCGCATGGAAAGCTATCTCGTGCGAATTTACCAGCGCAGGAAAGAACGAACGACGGACATCGCCGGAACGGTTCAGTGTATCGGGACCGAGGGCGTGGAGGTATTTCAGTCTGCGCAGGATCTCGTCGAGCTGCTGGCAGGGGAGCAAAAGGAGAAAGGGACCGACTCATCGCGCCAAATCCGGACCGGAACGAAAGGGGGAGAATGCTAACCGTGTACACCAGCAATCTCGAAACGATTCCCTCGAAGCTTGTGTGGGTGAAAGGCCGATTTTGCGCGTGGAAAGCAGCCTACCGTGAGGATGCGGAACGAATCATTGCAGCATATCTCGGGAAGGAATTTCGGGCGTTTACTAGGAGAGGAGTCATTGTTGACGTCCGGGAAACAGGTCTCAAAGGACGAAGCTTTCTCTGGAGGAACAATAACGAGGAATGCTGGATTGCCTATATGCCCGATATACAGGCAAATACCCCGCTGGCTCCATCCCGCATACTTTGCATCGTAAAAAAAACCGGCGAGATCATCTATGACGGCAGCGAGGGCGGGAAGCGGGAATGAGAAATAAACTAATTTCCTAACTTGTTTTCAATTGTCCTAATCTCGATATCATCGGTGGCTCAATCGTCAGAAACTGCATCAAGTTTTGTCGGCTACGGTCTTTCTTACGAAAATATAAGCTTTCAAGAGATTAACGGCGAGAAATACACAATTGAGCCATCACTTTTTAGAAGGAAATATTGATACAAATATTGGAGTAAAACTCGGATTATTGTGCAACAAGACGCCATCTTCCGCTTCAGGATTGGAGATACGAACATGAAAGGAGGTCTGTAATGGGCTTCAGAAAAGTGTTTGTAGTTGTACTGAACATTGCAGTAGCTGTCATTGTATATGCTTGTGGTGGGGGTACGGACGATTCGAAGTCTGCAGCACAACCATCGGGAACGAATGTACCTGCAGATCATTGGATTGATGTAAGCATGGGCAAGGCAGGGGCATTCGTTATGGCGGTAAAATCCGACGGCACCGTTTGGTCAGCAGGTTACGATACGTATGGAAATTTGGGTGACAGTATTCAACATGATCAAGACGCACAGCAATATAAAACAGTCCCTGTTATAGCAACATTTTCGTCATCGTCCCCGGAACAGCACGCCTTGAAAAACGTAAAACTTGTTGCTGCAGGAATGGATCAGGCTTTCGCATTGGACAAATCCAATATCCTCTGGGCCTGGGGAAACAATACTTCAGGCTTATTAGGGACCAACGATCCATCAAGTGGTTCTGGAATTCCGTGGGGTGGCATAATGACGCCTAAGGAATCATTTCTCGCAGATAAAATTAATCCTCAACCAGCTAGTTCAGCCAGCCAGTATTACCTAAACGTTCCCCACAAGGTCATGTACGATGCCACATGTGACGGCTACCCTGTTGATATTTCGGCA
>JAKAHZ010000186.1 GCA_021814615.1 Nitrospirota bacterium
TGAGCGCGCGCTCCAGCAACTGCAGGTCCCGGAACGAGTGGGAAATTCGCTGCTGGAGCTCCGGTGCCGGCCGCATGGCGAATTACCGGAAACGCCTGAACACGAGGGTGGCGTTCGTTCCGCCGAATCCGAAGGAATTGGAGAGCGCCACGTCGACCTGCTGGTTCCGCGCCTTATTCGGGACGAAGTCGAGATCGCACTCCGGATCCGGCGTTTCGAGATTGATCGTGGGCGGCAGGATGCCGCGGAGGAGCGAAAGGACGGTGATGACCGCTTCGACACCGCCCGCCGCGCCTAGGAGATGGCCGGTCATGGACTTGGTGGAGCTGACGGGCACCTTGGAGGCATGATCGCCGAAAACGGTTTTGATGGCCATGGTCTCGAGCTCGTCGCCGTACTTGGTGGAGGTGCCGTGGGCGTTGATGTACCCGACTTCGGCCGGAGCGATACCCGCGTCCTTGATGGCCATGGCCATGCACCGCGCGGCGCCTTCGCCGCCGGGCGCCGGAGAGGTGATATGGTAGGCGTCGCCGGACATGCCGTAGCCCACGACCTCGGCGAGGATCGTTGCGCCGCGCTTTTTCGCGAACTCGAGCTCCTCGAGCACGACGATACCGGAGCCTTCGCCCATGACGAAGCCGTCGCGGTTCAGATCGAAGGGCCGGCTTGCCCGCTCGGGTTCGCTGTTCCGCGTCGAGAGCGCTTTCATGGCGTTGAATCCGCCCACGCCCAGCGGACAGATGCACGATTCGGCTCCGCCGGCGATCATGGCATCGGCATCGCCGCGCTGGATGATCTTGAAGGAGTCGCCGATGGAGTGGGTGCCGGTGGCGCAGGCCGTGACGGCGCAGGAGTTCGGGCCTTTCGCGCCGTAGCGCATGGAGATGTGGCCGGACAGCTCGTTGATGATGGACATGGGGATGAAGAAGGGCGTGATCCTGCGGAAACCCTTTTCCATGTAGGAGCGATAGGCCCGTTCGATCGCGGGAAGCCCGCCGATGCCCGCGCCGACCATCACGCCGACATGCTCCGCCGTCTCGGGCGTGATCGTGAGCTTCGCAGAGTCCATGGCCATCTGGCTCGCGGCGATGCCCAGGTGGATGAACCGGTCCATCTTCTTGATCTCTTTCTGCTCGATGTAGGCCGCAGGATCGAAGTTCTTGACCTCGCCGGCGATCTGCGTCGGTATCTCCTTGTCATCGAAGTGGGTGATCGGACCGATGCCCGACTTGCCAGCCACCAGTCCCGTCCAGGTCGATTCCGTATCGCTGCCCACAGGCGTGATCATACCCACGCCGGTTATCACGACTCTTCGCTTCACTGCCTCTTCCTCCTGGCGTTAAAAATCCGAAAGCCAAAAAACCCGTTTTCTCGTCGAAGGAAGGGGTCTTCTGGCTTTTGGAAAGGTCCGTCCAACTAACACGATCGGAACAACGTTGCTTACTTCGCCTTGGCCTTGATGTAATCGATGGCGTTCTGGACCGTGGCGATCTTCTCCGCGTCCTCATCGGGGATCTCGACGCCGAATTCCTCTTCGAGGGCCATGACGAGTTCCACCGTGTCCAGCGAGTCCGCACCCAGGTCGTTCACGAAGGAAGCCTCGGGTTTCACATCGCTTTCGGGCACACCGAGCTGCTCGGAAATGATCTTTTTTACCTTTGCCTCAACATCAGCCATTGTTTTCCTCCCTATGGTTGATTTCAACCGTACGATCGATAATTGAACTCATGAACGATTTCCGCGTAGCGGAAACGGTTTTACATATACATGCCGCCGTTGACATGGATCACCTGGCCGGTGATGTAGGCGGCCGACGGCGAGGCCAGGAACCTGACGGCGTTCGCCACGTCTTCCGAGGTGCCGAGGCGGCCCAGCGGGATCTGCTTGGCAAGGTCCTGCCGCACCTGTTCGGAAAGGGCCTGGGTCATGGCGGTGTCGATGAATCCCGGAGCGACGGCATTGGCCGTCACGTTCCGGTTTGCGTATTCCCGTGCGATGGTCTTGGTCAGGCCGATCAGGCCCGCTTTCGAAGCGACATAGTTTGCCTGGCCGGCGTTGCCCATGGCGCCCACGATCGAGGCGATGTTGATGATCGTGCCGGCCCGCTGCTTGGTCATGTACTTGAGCGCCGTCTTGGTGCAGAGAAAGGCGCCTTTCAGGTTGATCGAGAGCACGAGGTCCCAATCCTCGTCCTTCATCCGGAGGATCAGACCGTCGCGGGTGATCCCCGCGTTGTTCACCAGGATGTCGATCCTGCCGAACTTTTCGACGACCTGATCGATCATTGCGGTCACCTCGGCGGACGCGGCGACGTTGGCCTTGAGGGCCAGCGCCTTCCGGCCCTTGGCTTCGATGTCGCCCGCGGTCTTCTGCGCCGCTTCCAGGTTCACATCGCAGATAGCCACGTCGGCGCCATCGGTTGCGAGGGCAAGCGCGATATCCCTGCCGATGCCCTGGGCTGCGCCGGTGACGAGTGCTGTTTTTCCGGATAGGCTCATGAACATCTCCCAAGAATACAACAGAAACTAAAAGGTGATCCCGCGGAGGCGCAAAGCACGCAGAGAAAAACGCGATGACGAGTTCTCCCTGCGGCCCCTGCGAGAGACTGCTTTGTTATTTTCCCAGCGCCGCCAGCGTTTCGGTCAGGCTCTTCAGGTCTTCCACGTTCAGGACCTTGCCGTCCTTGGCGATGCGCTTGACCAGGCCCGAGAGCACCCTGCCCGGTCCGATCTCGATGAACGTGTCGTACCCGTCGGCGGTCAGGCGGTTGATCGAGTCCTCCCAGTAGAGCGGGGAGCTGATCTGCCGGAGGAGCGATGGCCTGAGCTCGGTAGCGGTCCGCAGGAACTTCGCATCGGCGTTGTTCACGATGGGGATGCGAAGATCGCTGATGGCAACCTTGTCCAGGTCCCGTGCGAGTTTCTCGCCGGCGTCCTTCATCATGCTGCAGTGCGACGGCACGCTCACGGCCAGGGGAACGACCTTCTTGGCGCCGGCGGCTTTGGCCATTTCCATGGCCGTTTCGACAGCCCGTTTCTCTCCGGCGATCACGATCTGGCCAGGAGAGTTGTAATTTGCAGGGGCAACTATACCATTTTTGGCCGCTTCGAGGCAAGTTTTTTCTACGGCGGCGCGTTCCATGCCGAGGATCGCGGCCATGAGTCCCACTCCGCCCGGAACGGCCTCCTGCATGTAGCGGCCGCGCTTCCGGACCAGGCTCACGGCGTCGCGGAACGCGAACCCGCCCGCGGCGGTAATGGCCGTATATTCTCCAAGGCTGTGGCCCGCAGCGGCGTCAGCCGTGACGCCTTTCCCTTCCAAAACACGCAGGATGGCGATGCTCGCGGTCAGGATGGCGGGCTGGGTGGTTTCCGTGAGGTTCAGCTTGTCAGCCGGGCCGTTCACGCAGAGGGATGCAAGGTCGTAGCCCAGCACGGAGCCGGCTTCAGCGAAGACATCTTTTGCTACCGGGTAATTTTCGATAATATCCCTGGCCATGCCGACGGTCTGCGAGCCCTGGCCGGGGAAGAGAAAGGCGATTTTCATGAATAACCTCTCGAAATACGTAAGGGGTGAAGGGTGAGGGGTGAGCTCAAAGAGGTATGAATGTTACCTCCTACGCCTAACCTTTCACGTTTCACGGATCCTGTTATCCCCGCAGTTCCCGGATCTTCTTGATCATGGCCGGGACGACTTCGTGCACATCGCCCACGATGCCATAGGTGGCAACGCTGAAGATCGGCGCATCAGGGTCCTTGTTGATCGCGACGATCGTCTCCGACGAGGACATGCCCGCAACATGCTGGATCGCGCCGGAGATCCCGCAGGCGATGTAGAGCTTGGGGCAGACGGTCTTGCCGGTCTGGCCGACCTGATGGGAGTAGGGGATCCATCCCTCGTCCACGGCCCCGCGCGTGGCTGCAACGGCGCCGCCGAGGACCTTGGCAAGCTCCTCGATGAGCTGGAAGTTCTTCTGGCTGCCGAGGCCGCGTCCGCCGGCGACGACGATGTCTGCCTCGCAGATGTTCACCGTATCGGCAAGCTCTTCCACGGTCCGGAGCACTTTCGTGCGGACCGCGCCCGACTGGCTGTACTTCACGTCGATGACCTCGCCGGAGCGGCGGTCGTCACGTACCGACGGCTTCATGACCTTGTGGCGGACCGTTGCCATCTGGGGCCGGTGATTCGGCGTCATGATCGTGGCCATGATGTTCCCGCCGAAAGCGGGACGGGTCTGGTGCAGATGGCCGGTCGCCACGTCGATATCGAGCATCGTGCAGTCGGCGGTCAGGCCTGCATAGAGCGTCGAGGCGACCTTGGGAAAGAAGGACCGGCCGATTGCCGTGGCGCCCGCCAGGATGATCTCGGGCTTGTGCTGCTGCGCCAGCGTGGTGAGAACTGCTGCATAGGAATCGTCGTTGAAATCCTTGAGCGCAGGATCGTCGGCCACGAAAACCAGGTCCGCGCCGTGGGCGATGAGGTCCTTTGCTTTCGCTTTGATGCCGGAACCCACGAGCACCGCCGACAGCTTTGCATTGCGTTTATCGGCGAGCTTCCGCCCTTCGCCGAGGAGCTCGAGGGAAACGCTGGCGATGTCGCCCTTGTGCTGCTCGGCGAAGACCCAGACTCCCTTGTATGCCGA
>JAKAHZ010000187.1 GCA_021814615.1 Nitrospirota bacterium
CCGAAGATCGCGAAGAGGACCAGTCCTGCTCCTGCTCCGAGGTATGCTCCTTTTTTTGCCGTGGTGTTCTTCATAGTAGTTTCCTCCCGTTTCTCCCCTTGCGGGGCTTCCTCATGCTCTCTTGCCCTGTATATTGCAGCCTCCGTGCCAAAATGTAAGTGGTTGTTTTTGCGAAAAAGGGCCAGGAGAAAGCATTTGCAGCTCTGCGAAAGACGCGCCGTTCTCTCGTAATCCTGCAAATTCATTGTAATGAATGTTCGAAGGCAAAATATGCCGTAGAGAATTCGCCATTTATTATTGAGCTGTTTCCTAAGATGTATCGATATCACATCGCCGTCGTTTTTTCATTTATAATATTCCTACGGGGAGGGAGAGGTGCGCCATGTGTCCGCCCTGTTTGCAATTCGTTTGTCGTAGTATCATCTTTGGGATTTTTCTGCCTTTTCTTTTTCTATTCCAGAGAGCGGCATTTTCTTTTCCAAACCCGGATCGAACCGAATTCCCTCGCAAGCCCAGAGCCATCCAGAGAGAATTGCAATGAAACCGTTTCTTCCAAAAGGGCTTTTTGCTCAGCTGGTGCTGCTTCTGTCGCTCATCCTTGTCGCTACCATTGTGTCCTTCGGCTGGATCATGAGCAGGAAGCAGGAGTCGCTTTCCCGTCAGATGATTCACGCGAATGCCCATGCCATGGCTCAGAGCCTCGCCGAGAGCAGCCTTCACTATCTGTTACTCCAGGATTATGCCGGATTGAGCAGCTTTCTCCTGCGCGCCGCGGAATTCCCGGATGTCTATGCGATTACCGCCTGCGAGCCCGATGGAACGGTCGTTGCCGAAGCAGTCAGACAGGGAGATCGTACCGTGGAGATCACCGACCTCCGCATCGACGCCGTGCCATCCGTAAATGCACCGTCGATAATCGAAGAGCGTGACCATCTCGTAGTCTGGCATCCGGTCATGAGCTCCTCGCTCATCGGCTGGATTCGGATATCCTACGGACTGGAAGCCATCGCAGAGCTGCGGCGCGTCACCTGGACCTCCACGGCACTGCTGCTGTCCGTTTGGGTGCCCCTGGGAGTGCTGCTTCTCTCCCTCGTTGTGCGACAACCCGTTAACGCGATCAGCAGGCTCGCGGCATTCGCCCGGCAGCTGAGCGGAGTCCGGGGGGAGCAGGTGAGCGGCCCCTGTCCCAGCGTGGAACTCCGCCAGCTCCAGGCCGCGCTCAATACGGCATCCAACGAACTCTGGATCCGCGAACGTCAACTTCTCGCCGAGCGCGAGGAGCTTCGCCTGAACGAGGAGCGGTTCGAGGCGCTCTATCAGCTCAGCTGCATGGTCGGCGAAAGCGAGGAGGCGATCACGGAGTTCGCGCTGGAGCAAGGCGTGCGCCTGACGAAAAGCGCGGGCGGGTATCTTCACTTTTTCAACGAGGACGAAGGGACGATCAGCCTCTATCGCTGGTCGGCTGCCGTCAGACAGTTCTGCACCGCTGCGGAAGACAGCCATTATCCGCTCGAGCAGTCCGGCGTGTGGGCGGACAGCATTCGAACGCGCATGCCGGTCGTGCACAATGATTTTGACTCGCTTGCGGGAAGGAAGGGATATCCCGCCGGCCATTTTCCCGTGCGGAGGCACATGAGCATTCCGGTTATCGACGACGGCAGGATCGTCGCCGTCGCCGGCGTCGGCAACAAAGAGCTCCCCTACGAAGATACGGATGTGCGGCAGTTGCAAATATTCATGCAGGAGATGTGGCAGCACTTGAAACGGAAACGCGCGGAGCAGGACATGCGCAATCTCCAGGCCCAGCTCCAGCAGGCGCAGAAGATGGAGGCCATCGGCCATCTGGCCGGCGGAGTGGCGCATGACTTCAACAACCTGCTCACGGCGATCCTGGGCTACGGCAATATCCTGAAGATGAAACTGGCCGTGGACGATCCGCTGCGCATGCATGCCGAGCAGGTTATCCTGGCAAGCCAGAAGGCGGCGGACCTGACTCGCGGCCTGCTGGCCTTCAGCAGAAAGCAGATCATTAACCCCGTGCCCATGGATCTGAACGAAATCGTGCAGGGTATCGGCAAGATCCTGCTGCGCGTGATCGGAGAGGACATCCAGCTCCGGATCGAGGTCGCTGACCGGCCCCTGGGCGTGCTCGTGGACCGCGGCCAGATCGACCAGGTGCTGATGAACCTTGCGACCAATGCCCGCGATGCCATGCCGTCAGGCGGCACGCTGACCATCAGCACCGCTCTTTTCACCGCCGATGATCTCTATGTGCGGAGCCATCTCCTCGACCGCGCAGGCCCCTATGCGGTCATGACCGTTGCGGACAGCGGCGCGGGAATGAACCGCGAGACGCAGGAGCACATCTTCGAGCCTTTTTTCACCACCAAGGACCAACGGGGAACCGGCCTCGGTCTCTCGATCGTCTTCGGCATCGTGAAGCAGCACAACGGCGCCATCAAGGTGTACAGTGAACAGGGAAGGGGCACGTCGTTCAAGATTTTTCTTCCCCTCCATTCCTCACGGCCGGCCGACATCTCCGCGCCGGCGCCGCCGCCGCCGGGAGGCACAGAGACGATATTGATTGCCGAGGATGAAGAGAGCGTTTGCACGCTGCTCTCGACGATCCTGACCGAGGCAGGGTACCGCGTCCTCCTTTCCTCCGACGGCGAGTCCGCTGTCGCGGCTTTCTTGGAACATCGGAACGATATTGCGCTCCTCCTGTTCGATGTGATCATGCCGCGAAAGAACGGCAGGGCGGCCTTTACGGAGATCCACGCACTGGCGCCTTCCATAAGAGCAATTTTTATGAGCGGCTATAATAACGAAGCTGCGGGTATCGGCGAACTTCTCGGCAAGGATGTGGCATTCCTCACCAAGCCGATCGAGCCGCGCGAACTTCTCGAGCAGGTCCGCCGTATACTGGACGCGTGACCTTCGTCGCGCAGAAAACTGCAGGACCAGGTTCTTCTCCCTCGGCGCAGAGGCAACCGCCCGCGACTCCGTAATACCCTGTTTTTTCCTTGACTTATTTTCCCGTTCGATTATAATACGCCCCTGTCCAAATTCATGAAGGAGTTGTCAAATGTCTGAAACTACAGCACAAAAAAGCAAACTGAAGCAGAAGCGGCTGCAGGGATTCCGCGAGCGCATGAGTACGCCCGGCGGCCGGAAGACCATCAACCGCCGCAGGGCCAAGGGGAGAAAGAAGCTGTCGGTCTGACGCGGACGGACGTCGCATGCCGTATAGATACCGCAAGAGCGAGCGGATACGGAAAAATTCGGAGTTTCTCGCAACAATGAAAGGGCAAAGGCTGTCGAATGACGGTCTTTCTCTTTTTTATAGGAAAAACGATGCCGGCATGTCTAGGATCGGCATTTCGGTCGGGAAAAAGCTCGGAAACGCCGTCAAGAGAAACCGCCTCCGGCGGCGGCTCCGCGACTGCATCGGCAGGGCCCTGGGGCAGACCGCTCCCGGGTATGACCTCGTCTTTGTCGCCCGGCCTGAGCTCGGCAGCAGGGACTTCCCGCAGATCCTGGCCGCGGTAACGCGCATCCTGCAGCGCGCGAAGTTGACCGGTGCGGCCCCGGAAGGCAGCAAGCAGTGAAACAGCTGATACTCTTCATTCTTCGCCTGTATAAGCGGTTCATCTCCCCCCTCTGCCCGCCGGCATGCCGGTTCACGCCCACCTGTTCGGAATACGCAATGGAAGCGTTCGAGAAGAAAAGCTTCCTCACCGCTCTGCGGATGACCTTTGTGCGCGTGGCGAAATGCCACCCCTTCCATCCCGGCGGCTACGATCCCGTAAAATAACAGCTCGGAGGATCCATGGATACGAAACGCTACATCCTGGCCATCGGCCTTTCCCTGATCGTGCTGGTGGTGTACATGCACTACTTCGGTCCGCAGCCTCTGCCGCCGGAGCAGCAACCCGTGCAGCAGGAGCAGCCTGTTCAGCAGAAGGAGCAGAAGGCCGGGGCGCCCAAGGTAAAGCCCGAAACGATCGCGAAAAACATTGCGTTGGCGGGAACGGGCAGGGACATCGTGGTCGAGACCGATCTGGTCCGCGCCGTCGTCAATACCTCGGGCGGCGTGATAACGAAATGGGAGCTGAAGGAGTATCGCGAGGCTGACAAGGCCGAAGTCGGCGTCATGCCGTTCTTCCGCAAGCTCTTCGGCGGCCAGAAAAAAGAGGAGGAGAAGCCCAAGAAACCCCTCGGCAACGTTGAGCTCTTCACGCGGTACGAAGGGATCAAACCCGAAGACCTGATCGCTCCGCTCACGCTTACACCTTCCAATGAGGCGCTGGCCAAGATCGCCGCGGTAACCTACCAGCCAAGCGTTGATGCCATCCGCCTGGGCAAGGACAAGCCGTCGCAGACCCTCGTACTTACCTACACGGGCCCTGGCGGCATCGCCGTGGAGAAGAAGCTCACCTTCCACAATGACAGCTACCAGGTGGGCATCGAGATCGCCACGAAAGGCCTGGACAGCTACTCCCTGGCGCTGGGAACGGACTTCGGCATGTCGGACAAGGTCAGCTCCAACGCCAGCGGCCGTGTCGGCTTTGCCGCCCGCGTGAACGACAAGACGAAGGTCGAAAAAATCGACAGCATCAAGGGCGCGGTCAGCGAAAGC